>JAGQLZ010000061.1 GCA_020428895.1 Candidatus Kaiserbacteria bacterium | reverse complement strand
TTCCTGTTCAATCATATAACGTTCGTACACACTCCTTCCTAAAAGGATAATTACCAATATTAAAACTACGGTGGTAATCCGAGAATGTATAACCTTACTAAAAAATGATTGTTGGTGTTTTACCGGCATGTTATTATTTTACCACTATGAGTTTTTTGTTTGATAAACGAGCCAAAAAGGCAATTAAATGGATTTGGGGAATTATTGCTGTATTGATAGCAATAAGTATGATACTAGCTTTTTCATACAGTGGATACTAGTCTAAATCTTATAAAAAAGCCGGCGACAAAAGGTCGCCGGCTTTTTAATAATTAATTCTAATCGTCTTTAATCACTTTCATGAAAATCTCATGAGGAATTTGAACCTTACCTGAACCTTGCTCTAACATTTTCTTTTTACCCTTCTTTTGTTTATCGCGAAGTTTATTTTTACGAGACACATCACCACCATACAAACCGGCAGTAACATCCTTTTTGAAAGCCGACAGTTTCTTACCGACCAATATACGACCCATAGATTTGGCCTGTATTTTCAATACAAACTGTTGTCTTGGTAAAGTATTGTATAACTTTTCAACCAAAGCCTTACCATCAATATCAGCTCGTCTAATTCCCACTACTCGTGAAAATGCCGGCACCACTTCATCTGCCACTAAAACATCAAGTCGTACCACATTAGCAGGTCTTAATTCAGCGATTTCGTATGATAATGAAGCATAACCAGAGGAAACATTTTTTAATTTATCAAAAAAACCACGCATCAGCTCTCGCAGAGGCATTTCGATGGTTAGTAAATTTCGACCATCACCGAAAACCTCAGTGTCTAAAACTTGTGATTCGTGCTCATAGAGCAAAGTCATTACTGAACCAACGTACTCTGGTGGCAAAATTATCTGACCAAGCACCCATGGCTCACGTATGGTTACTTTGTCTCCATAATCAGGAAAACGTGAAGCGGCATAAATTTCCTCAACCTTTCCATCAGCATGGGTAATCTCATATGAGATGGATGGCGTAGTTACAATCAACTCAATATCAAATTCGCGTCGCAATCTTTCAGTAACAATTTCCATATGAAGCATTCCCAAAAAACCACACCGAAAACCCCGACCTAACACACCAGACGATTCTTCTTCATAAGATAATGATGAGTCGGATAACTTAAGTCGATCAAGGGCTTGCCGGACCATTGTGAAATCATCTTGGCTCTCTGGAAAAACACTTGCCCAAACCACCGGTGGTGCTTCTTTGTAACCTTTAAGTGGTTCTGCCTTGCTTTTATTAAAAACTAAAGTGTCACCGACATTAGCTACTCCTGGCTCTTTAATACCCGTTACTATGTAACCAATTTCACCTTCTTCCAATTGTCCAGTAGAGACCTCCTGAGGCGCCAGAATACCCACTTCAAGAGCTGTAAACGTCTTACCGCTGGCTGAGAACCGTAATTCGTCACCTTTCTTCACCTTACCGTCAAAAACCCGCTGGTAAACAATAATTCCCCGATGATTAGAATACTGAAAATCAAAAATTAAACCTCGATATTCGTCTGACTTTTCAATTTTTGGTGGTGGAATACGTTCAATAATCGCATCCAAAAGAGCCGGTACTCCTTCCCCAGTTTTTCCTGAAGCAGTTAAAATTTCTTCTTTGTCACAATCTAATAAAGTTACCAGCTCATCAGAAATATCTTCCACTCGAGCATGAGGTACATCAATCTTTGTTAATACAGGCACAATTTTTAAACCTTGATCTTTGGCCATTTGCAATACCGACAAAGTTTGTGCTTGCACTCCTTGAGTACTATCCACTAACAATAAAACACCTTCGACAGCTTTAAGGGCTCTAGAAACCTCGTATGAAAAATCAATATGGCCGGGCGTATCTATTAAGTTCAGTACGTAGGGCTTTCCCTTATATTCGTAAGCCATGCGAACCGGTTGCATCTTAATCGTAATTCCTCGTTCACGCTCAAGCTCCATAGAATCAAGCACCTGATCTTTCATCAGTCTTTGTTCTACAGTTTTGGTCTCTTCAAGCATCCGATCAGACAAAGTCGATTTGCCATGATCAATATGCGCAATAATACTAAAATTTCTTATTTCCATGTTTATTAGTTTTGTTGGGGTGAAGATATACTAGAGTACATCTTGTTGTGGCGCAATCACGTCAGTCTTAAATATCTTGGTATGGAAGGCTTTGTACATTTCCCGTAACTCAATAGAACCAACCGCCGCGTACGACAAACCTATACCAACCAGACCAAATAGTCCAGCGATAAATCCTTGTAAGAAAATACCAATGAAGGTTTCTTGATTAATACCAGAGACTACAAACGCTAGAGTCACATAAGCGGTTATCCCACCGACTGTAGCAGCCGCAATGGACTGGAATAACTGGCGGTATAAAAAGCGCATTGATACTGAAAAAGTCTTAGAGAAGACAATCAACATCAAGAAAAATTGAACCAACATACCAATGGTAAATCCTATCGGTAAAACTAATACTTCAGTACCTGCCACTTCACTAAGTCGGCCAATCGAATCGATACTAGTCTGAAAACTAGGTATATTTTGGTAGCTATTCCATAACAACCAAGAACTTATAACTGAACAAGACACTCCTATTAGAGTGATCAAAAGTGGCACTAAAGTTCGACCACCAGCGTAGAAAGCTCTGACTAGCAACAATATTGCCGCTTGAGCTACTAAAGATATTATAAATATAGCCAAGACCGCGGCGGTTAATCTTGTATCATCCCAGTTAAATGAACCACTACCAAGTAGGACTCGGATTATTTGGGCTCGCAACACTATCACCAATGCTACGATAGGAACTGACCAAAAAATAATGTGTCGCAAAGCAGTAGTGACATGGAGGGAAAACTCTTCCAGTTTATTTCTTGATAGCAAATCAGCCAGCACCGGAAAAGCGGCTACTGAATAACTCATACCAATAATGGCCAAGGGAACTGACTGCACATTATAGGCAAATTGAAAGACTGAAACCGAACCAATAGTCATGACACTGGCAAAAGATGCAAAAACTAAAAGTAGTATCTGGTTGATAGACAAAGTTAAAGCTCTCGGTAGAGCTACTGACATCACTTTGATGATTGCCTGACTAGAAATATTGCTAACTAGCGAAAACCGCCATTGATTATTTGCTAAAAATGGTAACTGTATAAATAAGTGTCCACCAGCTCCGATTACTACTCCAACGGCTAAACCATACAAACCAAGCCACGGATAAAAAACAATCACTCCTATGATAATTCCCAAATTATAGATGAGTGGACTAATAGCGTACAAAACAAATCGATGAGAGAGTTGAGTCACTACTCCGGCTAAGCTGGACAATCCTAAGAAAAACGGCTGAAGTAATAATATTCTAGTTAATAAAACGAGTGTATTCAAATCTTCACCAGCAAAACCAGGGAACATTTTTGGTAACACATAAGGAGCTATAACTGCTACAAAAACTGCCACTAAAATGTAGACAATCACAAACAGTGTATACATCTGACTTAGAATGTGAGCTCCAGCTTTTGCATCTTCGTCTCGAGTAGCCTTAGAAACAAACGGTAAAAGTACATAAACTGACAAAACAGAAGCAAACAATACAAACAGTAAGTCAGGGATTCTAAAAGCTGCATAATATAAATCCAGTTCTGCGCCAGCTCCAAAAGTATGAGCCAACATTCTGTCTCGAATTAATGCTAGCATTTGTGATCCAAATGCAAACATAGCCAAAATGTACGCGGCTTGATGTAAACCACGTACTTCTTTGTAGAATAATTGTAAGACTCTTCTAACCATTATTACTATTGTGACTCAGTGTTTTCTTCAGATTCTTCTTCACCAGTATCTGGTACTGTATTAACTGGTTTAATTAAATCAGTAGTTGGTACCACGTCTGTAGTGACCACCCCTTCTTCTTCTGAAACTTGAGCCGGCTCTTCAATTGTTTCCGTTTCTTCTGGCAATACCGTTTCAATCGTACCGTCGTTAATCTGATCTATCAAAGCCTGAACACCAACGTTATCACTATTTAAGTCACGAACAATTACTAACTGTTCAACCGCCGCTTCTTTTTCACCCTTTTGAATAAGAGCTAAAGCCAACATGTATCTAGCATTGGCATAACCATTGTCTAGACTAATTGCTTGAGAAAAAGCTTCAATTGCACCGTCTAAGTTATTATTTGAACTAAGAAGAATGCCTAGTTGATAATATCGGCCAGCGTTTCTTGGTTCAAGAGTTATTAGTGATCGGGCGTTTGTTATAGCACCTTCAACATTACCAGAAGCAATATCGAGTTGAGTCAATAAAGATAGAGCTGGTGTGTAGTCTCTTTTTAATTCAAGTGACTTAACTACTTCTAAGCGGGCCGTCTCAGTATCACCACGTTGAATCATTATTTGAGCTTTAAGTAACTGAAATTCAGGATTAGTTGGTTGTAATTCAATTGCTCGATTAATGGCTTGTTCCGCTCGTTCGTTAGCAGCCGTAGCTTGATTGCCACCAGTACTAGCTATT
The DNA here is from genome assembly GCA_020428895.1 of Candidatus Kaiserbacteria bacterium. Classification (GTDB taxonomy): domain Bacteria; phylum Patescibacteriota; class Minisyncoccia; order Phycocordibacterales; family UBA918; genus OLB19. The sequence continues at coordinate 17,390 of JAGQLZ010000061.1, read as the reverse complement.
ATGAAGTAGAAGTTACTTAGTAAAGCCCAGTTCATAGACTGACTTGGATCAAACGAAACAGCTGCCTCCAAGTTATTAATGGCGTTAATTGAAGCTTGAGAAGCCTTTTGAATATTTAACTCAGACGGTTCTGCCATGCTTGCAATATTAGCCAGTCTTTCAGTTTCTAATCTACCAATTTGTCTTAGGTATGTATCATTTTCATATAACTCGTATGCAGACTGAATACCTAACAATAATTTTTCGTGATCAATAGCAGTCGAAGACATTGCACTTCGGTATGTATAGACTGACGCATACTGTTTTCCAGTCATAAACATGGTTGCTACTGAAGCAATCATTACCAGCATTACTGCCGCAATCAAAATAAAACCAGACCGACGGTTATTGAAGAGTAATTTTGGTTGTTTAATTTCAGGCAACAAAACATTCGTAGCTGCCGCCATTAAACCAGTAGAAAATGCTCCTAGTAACAACAGCGCTGGGCCTGGAACGTACCAAAAAGCCATTACCCAAACAAATAAAGCAGTTACGAACGATGTTGAGCCAACAAAGTACCAAAACTGATCTTCGGTACTAGACCGCACTAATAATCTGTAACCACTGTAAATAAATAGACCGAAGAAAATAATCCACGCCACTCCACCAAAAATACCGGCTGTAGCAAACCAAGTCATAACATAACCATTACCAGAGACAAAGTTACTATTCCAGAAAATTGTATTATTGATTGAAGGATCTTTATATAAATTCCAAGCATCAGAAAATTTATTAGGACCAATTCCAGTAAAAGCGTTTTCACTATAAATATTTTTTATGATATCTACAGTTGCCGTAAATGACGGTCGAACTTCTACATAACTAATACCAGTTTTTTCGGATATCCAACCGCCAAGCATTGAACCAGCCAGAATGAACATAGTGGCAAAAATAAATACAATAGCACTTAGCGAAATAGACATTACGGAATTACTTGAAGTAGCGACAAACATCTCTCCTTCTGCTTCGTCTACAGATGCAAATCTGTCTTTAGTTAAAGTGTATATTAAGAAAACCAAACTAAATAAACCAACCACAATCCAAACAGCATAGAAATTAACCAGTGACAAAACTAGTAGTGAGGTTACTGTCATAAAAACAGTCAAAATCTTGCCGAATGTTTTAAGAGGAATCTGTTCAAGTGAAATCAAAGACAGAATTAAGACAATACCAAAAAATATAGCCAAATCATTCCAGCCACCCAAAGGTGAGCCTAACAATCCGCTATATACTCCAAATGACAAGACATCAGCACCAAAGAACACTCTGATTACATGAAACAAACCGAGAGCTGCGGCACTAATTAATGACAACTGATACAAACGTAGAGTCATCAAAGTTGAACTAGAAAATTGAGTAGCTAAAGTCGCCAACAATGCCATCACACAAAGAAAGATTACTGTATGCACTTCAAAAGCATCACCAGTAAAAGCATCTCTTCTATCTCCAGACAAAAGAGCTGACACGCCGGAAACAGCCGTCACTGCCCACAATGAAACTAAAACCAAAGGCATTCGCAAACGCATAGCTCCGGTTCGCAACACTGACAAACAAATGCAAATCAAAGCCAATAAACAAGCTACAAAAACTACTGCTGTTTTTGAGAAACCAACTGGTACATATTTTGCACCAATAGCCATGATGGGTAATGTACCGATAGCAACAACCATCAATACATTGGCAGTAGTCTGTAATATTGAAGCGATGCGATCATTACGGACTCGCATTTTTGGAATAAAATTTTGTGTGGACATTTTTAATGCAAATTATATAACCTCCTAATTATCAATAGAATAACACATAAACAAACACCACCTGTAGAGGTGATGTTTGTTTACATATAAGCCGAATTCTGTCTTAATGAAAATGAAGACGACGTCTTCATTAGCGCAAGCGCCTTTTCACTAAGGATGATCATATACCTAGGATGAGTGTTACCACTCACCTCATGCGGCTCTTCCCACCCTTTCTTTGCCATAGTTGCATTGTGTTTTAATATTTTGCAGCAATAAATATCTTTCTACAAAAATGCTTCACTTGTAGTTGTTAATACTAAATAGCAACAAAACACAATGGCAAAGAAAGGATGGGACACGGCCTTGCACGCTGGTAAGGATTTAGCCGTTTCACCCCAATAGTTACCTACTGGATTTACCCACTAAATTTAGCTTACGCTCGCAAGTCAAAGACTTACATTTACTGGGCACTTGCTAACTTTCGCTCGCAAGCGTCTCTGCTCGCACCTCTCTCAGTCGAATATGAAAATATTATTTTCATATTCCATTGAGTGACGGGGGTTACCCGCTACCTTTTTTGACTTAACTATCAATAAATTGAAAAATTAAGAAATCGTGTTCAGACTTTCCTCCCCATAAATAAATACGAGGCGATCATCATGCCGGAAAATTATACCACAATAATTTATAAAAACAATATACTAAATATCGAACTTAATTACACTCCCTACTTCGATATTGTGTTTAAGAAATAAACCAGGAACTGTTTCAATTACATACTTCGCCGGCACCTCGGAACTAAAAGTTTCTCTGTCATGGTAACTCTCAGGCAAAAGATTTTCTGTCACACTAATAACTTTTTTATTTTCATCTAACCAGACTATATCAATTGAATAATTCATATCTTTCATCCAAAAATTCCTAATCGCAATATCTTCAAAAACAAATAATTTAACTACATACTCCGGTAAGTAAGGTGTATTAGAAAGTCCTAATTGCCTTTCGATTGAGGAATCTGCTACAGATGCCCAGACTTGCAAGCTTTCATTCAAGCTTATCGGAATCAAGTTTTTGTAAATTTGTTTATCTGTCTCAGTTAAAGTCGGTAACTCCGAAATATTTTTATATTCAATATCAGCTTTGTCTATATCGACTGTCTCATGCGTAATTTCTTCGGTAGAAATATTTTTAGGTAACTGAAAATAAAATACCGTAAGTAAGATTGCTGTTACTAAACTAAACAATAATATTTTCATAAGTTATATGAGCATAATAACAGGACTATATAGAAAATAAAAAACCTGATTTTTATCAGGTTTTTTATTTTAAAATATCTTTTGATTTAGATTAGATTCTCAATCTCTGCTCCTGCCCGTAATTCATCTATATATTCTTGCAGTAATGATTGTTGTTTTTGAGCTAATACCTGAGCCTGTAGTTGTGGTCGTACGCCTTCATAAGGTGGCAAACCGGCTTCTTCTCCACCATATTGTTCATACATAGCAATCATTTCTTCTTCAGTTGCAGAAATTTCACTAAATTTTAGTTTTTGCTCGAGCAGTGTCCCTACCCCGATTTCATACTTAATATCATCTCTAAGCTCCGCTTCTGTTACACCAACAGTTTCAAGTTGAGTAGCTAAAGCTTCTGGTCCACCAATCTGTGTAATTAATTCAGTAAACTTTGCTTCAACTTGATCGTCTGATACTGAAATATTATTAGCTGAAACTTCCTGACGAAGTAGTTCAGTGTTAACTAAAATAGTAAGAGCTTGAGTTTTGATTTCCGTATCAAGACCTGGGTCAGTTACATCAAGACCCTGCAATGAAGCGTTTTCTTTAAGCTGGCTAACGTTGTCATTGTAGTCTTCAACACTAATCTTTACACCATTAACTACAGCAGCCGCTTGTGTCCCACCAATAGCAGAAAATACTCCTTCAAAAACGTTGGTTGATACTCTATTTTGTTTTTCTAAGCCCATCCACAACAAAGCTAGGATAATCGCAATCGCAAAAAAGGCCAGTAGGTAATTAGTCTTAGTTGTCGAATTGGAACCTTCTGTTTCCTCCTTTGCTTCAGTAACTTCATTAGCGGATTCAGCAACTGGTTCTGACGGAGTATCTGTTTCGATTGGTTTTGCTGGCGTATCGGTAGAATTATCACTAACTTCTGCTACTACATCTTCAACTTTAACAGCCGATTCTTCACTGGCTGTTTCAAGTACGTCTCCCGTTGAAGTTTCACTCACTTTATCAGCCTCAGTTACCTCCGGAGAATCTACTCTTTCAGTAATATCTTTTGGTTTCTTATCTTCCATAAATAATTAATTGATTTGTTCTAAAAGTTACACATACACTAACATGACACCATTATGAAAACTACCCTAGTCACGAATAAAAAATTGTGGTTTTTCTCACTAAAGACTAAGCTCAATAGGCTCTAAATTATCATCTAACAAACGAACTACTCTGGCATTACCGTCTTTAATGCGTATTTCAACAAAAAGTTTTCCGGCTGGTATTTCTTCAATTTTTGAACCTAAACCTTCGGTTACATAGTATTGTTCCAAATCTGCAAATCGTACTCTATCATTCTTAATTTCACCCTTTATATACAAGCTATTTGGTCGTAAATCATAATCATAAGTCATTGTTCTTTCTACGTACGCTACTCCTCTATAATCTTTATTTAATGAGACATAAACCTTTCCTCTGTCTAGTGGTTTTTGATATACACTAAGATTGTCGTAAGCTTCCTGTTCTATTTCATAGCGCAGTATTACGTACTCCCCTCGAAACATATCTCGCGGATCAACCGGAGCAGTTTTTAGAATAACCACCTGACCTTCATCAAGGATTTTTTCCTGTTGATACACTATAAATAACGTGTAGGTGACGAAGGTAAAGATAGTAACTACAAATATTATATTTTTCATATTACATCGATTGAACTACGGGAAGATTCCTGAACCTGCTTCATGTAAGCTTGTAATCTATCTTTATTTCTCTCCAACCAAATTCCACCGGCAATAAATAGAATCCCGCCAACAATAAATAACACACTGGTGTCCAACATCTTATTAAAGAGGACGAAATATTTAACCAGAAAGTACAGAGCAAATAATCTTATCGTGGTAAAAGCTAAATGATATTCCTCGTGTTTAATTGCTTTCACAATAACAAACATCATTAAGCCAATGAACATGAGGTTAAAAATAATTGCTGGCAAAATCCACTCGGTACCATAATATCCACTATCCATTAGTACTTTGGCATATTCATCAAAAGTCATCACAAATGCAATAGCTAGTACTACAACCGCCGAAAGTAACCTAAATACTCGGAAAAATTCCTCCATACCTATCTGGTTACGAAAATAAGCACCTCCTAAATACATAACTCCAGCGTACAAAAATCCCGTAACGGTGGTTATCATAATCAAAGTTGAATCTTCAATTGCCCCATCAACCGACTTAATAAATACTTCAAAAAACCATAACCAGAAAGTTGCTGAAACTAAAGCCAAGAAAGCAATTGAATGTTCAACTCTCCGAAACATAAACGCAAACGGCGTAGCAAAAGCCGTCCAAGACGCAAAGAAAGTGGTCATGTTTGCTTCAATGTGGTAAATCTGTCCAACAATCGCAAATGACCCACCAATGGCCGCCAGCCCAACGATACTCATGGCTCGGCCTAGTAATTTAGTAGACTGCTTAATACATAACTGCCAATAAGCAAAAGATAACAATGATATCGGTAAGGCTAAGGCCATAAATACCTTCATGCCTTTGGTTAAATGTTCCCAATTTGAAGCAATAAATAAAAGAACACCTAACGATAAAGCAGTAGCCCCAATATACATAACCATAGTAGTAAACAGATTTCCTGAACGATGCGAAACCTCATCATTCACATCATTACGCATAATATCTGCTTGCTCTACAGAAATGATATTTCTTTCTTGCCAAGCGTTGATTAGCTTGGTCACATCGTTTTTTCTCATCTTGCCATTATAGCAAAATTATTGTCTTAATTTAACTTTATCCTCTCTACTTAACTGCTTAATCAAATACTCTTCCTTGAGAGCTTCTGAACGACCTTTACAGTTTTTTGTGTACACCAGTTTAACTGGCCGTCTACCGGCTGTATATTTAGCACCTTTTCCAAACTGACCATTATGTTCAGCCAAACGGCGACTAACGTCTGTAGTGATACCCGTATAAAAAGTGCCATCTTTGCACTCCAACATATAAACGCAGTACTTCATTAGTCTCTTAAATGTTCAGCAAAATATTTTTCTATCATTACTAAGTCGCTGTCCTCAAAAGCGTGTTTTGAACGATTGCTTTTCAACCAATTCATTGATTTATCAAATTCTGCTTGAGAGATTCCTGATTCAATACCCTCTTCGTTTAAATCAGCTCTAAATAACATCAAAAACTCATCGCGTTCCTTGTCGTCTAATTTACCGTACAAATTAATTCTAATTTTTTCAAACTCTTCTTTTGTTACCCGTTTTGGGTAGTCTGGTCCAAATAATCCCATATAATTTTAGTATACCAGTAAGTTTAAGTTTGTATTATTTATTTTTAAAACCAACTGCTTTAATCACCAAAATCATGAGCAACATCAAACCAAAGTAAGCAGCTCCTATCACCACCACTAATTCATATAAAAATCCCCCAAAAGTCCATTCCCAAACTGGACTTAAATAATTTATTAATTCATACACACAAGCTATTAAAACTGACCAGAGATAAAGAGAGATAATCTTAAGATTCTTAATCAACGCTACTGTAGATATCAGTAAACCGTAAGATAATACAGCGTTGATGATTACAAAATCTTTGGTAAATCCTAAATAATAACTAAACACACCAACGTATTCACCAATTAATAAATCAAAAGCAACACCAAACGGTAAGCCAATTATTAGACCAAGCAATAGGTACTTAATTATCTTATCGGCTTTATTTAAATGAAACGCCACCAAAACAAAGAAGGTGAATTGAACAAGAACAAAAATCCAAAAATTAACCATCGGGTCTAAAATCATTTGTAAATTATAACAACTAAATTACTGGCTTATAAATTAGTTATTTGTATAAAATTATTAAACTAACTACTTAATTAATGTAAATTCTTTAATACCAAACTTATGACCATTTATTTGTAATTCTAGCTTATGCAAACCTACATAGAGTTTTCTGGTGGTCATTTTTCTTAAGGGATGTTTTTTATTTATAGTGACTGTTTCCTTTGGATTAATAATTTTCTTGGCAATTTTATGAGTTTTTGGAGATAAGTCACCATTAGCTTTCTTGAAGTACAAAATATAATCTATCATCAGATCTTGCTTTTCTTTTCCAGTAGAAATAACGTCAAAGGAAAATTCCAAACTTGAACCTACTTTCACTTTCGGAGTATTAATTTTAAAGTTTTTAACCTTTATATCTTTTGTAGAATACCCCAATAAACCTAAAGCGCCTTCATGACCATCTTTAACTAAGGTTCGGAGTGAATGTTTGATTATAAAATCTAGTTCTTTTTCATTTTGTATTCTTAACTTACGCCATACTTTTAGTATTTTAATTACTAGTTTTGGATCAATTTTAGAAATGTCATTAATATGATTTGCCACTGATCTAGTTACAAATCGAGTCTTATCTGAATGAAGAATGTTTAAGATTTCCACCATGTCTTCGTAATTAACATCAATTTTCTTAGCCCAAGGCAAGCTCGGTCTAGTACCTTCGGAAGCTAATCGGCGTATATGGTAATGGGAATCCCTACTCCATTTTTTAAGAGCATCAATTGTTTCTCTGGGAAATTCATTAATAAAAAATCTAATCGGTCCCTCCATAGAAAATCGAGTAGTTAATTGCCTTAATGCAATAAGAGAGAAAGTTAAATCTTTTTTCTGACAACCATATTCAGCTACAAAATATCCATAAGGGGCATAAATAAAATCACCAAAATCATCGTCTGACAAAGTTGGATCACACGGAGGCGGTAAAGATTCTAAAAGAATCTTTACCGCCTCCTGATAATCATCCGGTAAAAATTCACGCAAACAATCCCGAATCCAATACACTCGTTCCATTAGCTCTAATTTTGGAAATTTAGTTACAACCTTTTTTTTAAATTTACTACTTTCAAATTCAGGCCAAACAGCCAAAATTTCTGACGAAATTTTGGCCACTTTTTCTTTATTAAACAAATAATTTTTGAGTAAAAATTTTTCCTCTGCTGACATGTCTATTTTTTCTTCCAATGTGGTGCAAAACCAATCATCCAAGTAAAGAATTTAGCTTGCCATTTATTCATGCCCTCGGCAATCATTTTTTGGTAAGTAATTTTTTTAAACTCCTTAACATCATTTCCTTTGTACAAAAATTCACCATTGTGGTGACAGTAACTACAATAATTTTCTGTGTCGCGCACTCCTTTATCTTGTGAGAAAGGCATCATGCACATATCACAATTTTTCTTTTCCATATAACTACATTCTACACGTCTTCTGCTTCACTCCAATCTTTTTCAAACTTATCCATCCAAATTTTCTTCTCTTCTTCAGAAACACCAGTGATGATCTCATTATGATCTTTCATGTAATGCGCATAAAGTTGATTCAAAACATCTTCACGAGTCTCAGACTCAAACTGCAAATCGCAGTCATAACATTTAATCTTTTTCATAATATTTAATCTACCAAAATAGTGGTTTTTGGTGACAAACTGGTTTTAATAATTTCTAAATCAAATTCAGAATATTGAGTTCCCCGTAAATCTAAAGTTTTTAGATTTTTAAGATTACCTAACTCATGAGGTAATCCAGTCAAAGGATTGTTTGAAATATTTAATACTTTTAATTCAGATAACTGACCAACTTCAGCTGGTAAACCGGTAAAGTTATTATTACTAATATTTAATTCGGTAACACTAGTTAAGTGACGAACTTCTGCTTTGAGTGAACCTTTAAGATTCTTATTTGATAAATCAAGAGTCTTAATATTAGTCGGCACACTAATGCCCTCGTAAACAAAAACTTTTTTATCAGAATCTGAAACTGACTGATCACTCATTAAATCAGCTGCTTGTTCTGCTTTATTAATTGCTTCACCATATAATATATTTTCCGGTGCCTCGCTATCGCTCGGCACCTTTACTGTATTAGTCATCCACAAAACGCCAATAACTACAGTAATAAGCAACGAGATTATTCCAAATATTTGCATACTTTTATCATACCTTAAAAAACCAAAAAATAATCAAAATAAAAAGTGCCGAGCAATAGTACTCGGCACTTAGTTTTGATTAGATTTCGTTTTGAATAACATAACTTTTAACAAAATCACACAACTCTACTGCTTTAGTTTTTTTTAAACCAGCCTCTGAGTAGAGTGCACTTATGATTACATAGCTTGCTTTCTTTTTCCTAACCATTTGAACACTTACAACGACATTTCGCTCTACAAAAATTTTCTGGTCGGAATCGTCAAGATCAAGATCCATAGCCTTGAGTATTTTTTCAAGATTTTTTGCTTCTTTTTTCCAAGGCCTAAACCGAAGAGAGAGTCCCTTTCCAACTCCACCACAAACTACATCCCTCACTTCTGTGACTTTATTATCTGAATCAAAAACTATGACCCTAGACAAGACAAAGAACTTCTTAGGAGCACCTGATTTCCTTAGTTCTTTCACTAAAGTATCAACCGTCATCTCTTACCCTTCTTTTTCCTAGACAAAAAATACCTCAAAAAAATTAAAAAGAAAAGGCTGTGGAAGGCATTTTTCTTTTTTAATCATCGAACTACTTATTAGTAAAAACCTTAAAATTAATAAAAACCACACATTCTTAGTATCAAACTTATACACAAAAGCCCTATGGCTAATAGCCATAGGGCTTTTGAAAATTGAATATGCATAACGCAATTTCTTGCTTAGCAATAATAGATTTTTGTTGCCAATTTTAATTTGAGGCTGACAGCCAACTCAATACTGAGTCAGGACCACCCCGACAGATGTATTAGCAACCCAAAATAAGTCAAATATATTTTAGACGAAGACTTAAATAAGTCTCGTGGAAACCTTAAAGGACTTGTAGCGACGGACCATCTGATAATCACACTCGCTAATTATTAAGACGTACGAAGTGTAAATTTATTTCACTATTTATTTTAAGTGCTATTTTCTGACTATTTCTCTTTAATTAACTTATACGCTATCTAAAATCTCATCATCTTCATCAACTATCTCAGCTTGGATAATTTCTTCAAGAATGTCCTCAAGCGAAATTACTCCTAAATAAACTCCATTACGACTTTTGACTATCGCTAAATGTTGACGTGACTTAAGCATTTTTGTCAGCACAACATCAAGAAATTGACTAGCGTTTACAGTCATATATTTATCATCATAAGCTTCCTCTGCATATTTCACTAAAATATCCTCATCTTCAACAATCAAATCTTTAACAAACAATAGACCAACCACATTATCCCTGTTACCACTAAAAACCGGCAACCGTGAATACCCATAATTATTAATTTCCTCAAAAAAACTTTCTGTGAGTTTTTGATTCTCATCACACATAAAAACCTGTTCAGCAGGTGTCATCACTTCACGTACTCGAAGATGTGAAAACTTAAGTGCTCCATGCAGAATCCTTTCTTCATCAGCATCTATATTACTTTCTGATGAGTTTTCATGTTCGGAAATTATCTCCATAAGTTCTTTTTTGGAATATACGGTATTCAACTCAGACCCAAGAGCGATATCAAGCAATTTAGCAATCGGCCAAGCAATTGGGTAGAAAACAAATATCACCAATCGAGTAAACCAAGCTGTTCTAGATCCAAACCAAAGAGCATATCGAGAAATGACCGCCTGTGGAATAATTTCACCAAACACTACAATCATCGCTGTGGCAATGACACCAGCTACCAAACCAGAAGCTAAAGTACCTAAGTATATAGACAATGCTGTATTGACTGACACATTACCAAGCAACAAAGTTGTCAGAAGTTGGTTGCCATACTGACGTAAAGGTAACACCACCGATGCTTCTAGATCTCCGTGTTTAGCTCTTCGTTTTAATGACTGCGTGTCTAAAGATAATAGTCCTAGAGTAAGACCAGAAAATAGTCCCGACAAAACCACTAGGACCGTGGCTATAAAATATTCCATTAATTAACCTATTATATACAATAACTAAAAGCTTATTTACTTCGCTTTCGTTCACTCTCCTTAAGATATTGCTTACGTAGACGAATAGATTTTGGACAAACTTCCAAATATTCATCTTCTAACATAATTTCCAAACCAATCTCGATAGACAATGGTCGATGTGGGGTCAAACTGATAGCATCATCAGAACCACTGGCCCGAACGTTGGTTAGTTGTTTTCCTTTAGTTGGATTAACTACCATTTCTTCTCCTTTGCTAGTATTTCCAATCACCATTCCTTCGTACACATCAGCACCGGCACCAATGTAAAGTTCTCCACGATCTTGTAATCCAAATAATCCAAAACCAAGAGCTTTACCAGTCGCCATTGAGGTCATAGAGCCTACTTTTCGCTTCTTAATTTCTCCAGCGTAAGCTCGGAATTCTATAAAGCGTGAAGCTAAAATCCCTTCACCTTTAGTATCAATAATAAACTGATTTTTATAGCCAAGTAATCCACGAGTTGGACCTTCAAATAATAACCGGACTTGATTCTCATGGGGAATCATATTTTGCATAATAAAACCGCGATTTGATAGTCTTTCAATCACTGCTCCTTGGTATTCAGTCGGAATATCGATAGTGACTTCTTCAAAAGGTTCACTCTTTATTCCATCAATATCTTTAATGATTACTTGTGGCTGACTAACAGACATTTCATAGCCTTCACGGCGCATATTCTCAAGCAAGATGGCAATATGCATCTCACCACGACCTCGTACAATAAACGAATCACCTTGTGGTTCAACTTGTAAACCGACGTTGATTTCAAGTTCCTTCTCTAAACGTTCCCCAATCTGACGACTAGTCACATACTTACCTTCTCGTCCAGCAAATGGAGATGAGTTTACCAAAAAACGCATTGATACAGTCGGTTCATCGATAGCAATCTCTGGCAATAATTCTGCTGTTTCACTATTTGTAACAGTCTCACCAATATTTATATCTTCAAGACCAGCAATCAGTACGATATCTCCCGCAAATGCTTCTTCAAGCTCTACCTGAGCGACTCCTTTATAGCCAGATAACTTTACTATCTTCCCTTTCTTAGTTTCTCCATCGTGAGAACGTATAAAAATTTGCTGGCCTTTAGCTAGTTTTCCATCATAAATACGGGCGACAGCTAAACGACCAAGAAAGTTGTCATAGCCAAGATTAAATACTTGAGCTCGTAAATCTTCACCTGCTTCATAACCTTTAGCCGCTGGCACATGCTCAAGAATGGTATCCAGAACTGGTGCTAGGTCTTTCATCTCATCTGACATCTTACGCTTTGCCAAACCATCACGACCAATTGCGTAAACAACTGGAAAATTTGACTGTTCATCAGTTGCCCCAAGTTCAAGGAACAGTTCTAAAACTTGTTCTTCACATCGATCAGTATCAGCAGCTGGTTTATCAATTTTATTGATAATTACAATTGGCTTAAGTCCTAGTTCAAGAGATTTTTTGAGCACAAAACGAGTCTGAGGCATCGGACCTTCTTGAGCATCAACTACTAAAAGTACTGAGTCTATTGAACGTAATACTCGCTCTACCTCAGAACCAAAATCGGCGTGACCAGGAGTGTCCACGATGTTTATTTTTGTATCCTTGTATTCAACTGAGGTATTTTTCGCATAAATAGTAATACCACGCTCTTGTTCTAGCGCATTATTATCCATTGACTGATCTCCTTCTCGAGAACCAGTGAATTCCATCAAACCATCAGTTAAAGTGGTCTTGCCGTGGTCCACGTGAGCGATGATGGCGATGTTACGAATTTCTTGACTCATAAATGTTAAAAATTAAGCGAAAAATAAAAATCCCCAACTGGGAAAGTCGCCAGTAGTATGCCGGTTAAAATGAATAAGGTCAACCTATATAACCACAAAAAAGAAAATAACTGCTCTGGCAGTTATTTTCTTTTTTATTGCTAACTTGTGTTAACCAACTTTACTACTTTGTAGTTTTACCTTTTTTTGGTTTCTTTTTTTCTTTTTTTCTATCTTGTCCTTTAGCCATATCGAAAAATTATATATCCATACTTAATTAATGTATAGGTAATCTCACTTCAAAACGTGTACCTTCATTAAGAACTGAATAAGGAGTAACGGTACCACCAAGTTTTTCAACTGATTGTTTTACAATATAAATTCCCAATCCGGTTCCTTCGGTACGATAATTTTGAGCGTTACTAGCTCGGAAAAATTTATTAAACAACTGATCCATTTCTTCTTCTGGAATACCAATACCGCTATCAGCTACCTCTAATAGTAAGCGTCCATTTTCCAATTTATAGTTAATCAAAATCTGACCTTCGTTAACAGTATATTTAACAGCGTTGGAAATAAGATTACTTATTATGATATGAAGCAAACGCGGATCGGATTCAAACTCAAAATTTATTGGTTCAAAATTGAGTTCTAATCGTAACTGTTTTTGTTCAATTGCTTCAGTGTACTCATCTATTACTGTATTTATAAATTCGGGTAAATTAACTTTTGATAAATCAGTAGCAAATGTACCAGTCTCAAGTTTTGAAACACTTAAGAAGTCATTTATAAGAGCTAACATTCTTTGTATGTTTCTCTCAATCTTCTCTAGATAATGTGTCTGTTTCTCAGTTTTTGATTCTTCCATGGTTTTAGCTAGCAGTTCGGTATTCCAACGAATAGCGGTAATTGGTGTACGCAGTTGATGAGTCGCTAAGGCAACAAACTCTGACTTGGCCAAATCAACAGTTTTTTGATGAGTAATATCTACTAACGAAACCAAACGTTCATTAGAATTTTCAGAAGCAAACACTGACAACAATACCCAACGCATTTCTCCTCGCATCGTTACAATCTGCACTTCAGTTTCTTTAACAGTGACTTGATTTTTTAGTTTTCCTAAAATAAACGAAAGTTCTGTCTCATCTTCGTGACGAATAAATGAATCAAATTGTTGATTACCAAGCGATTCTTGATCAGTCTGAAATAATCGCATGGCTGAAAGATTATGCATGATAATCTTGCTCTCTTTATCAATTGTTATATAGGGCACTGGACTATGCCGATATAAAGATAAAAATTGTTGAGACTTAGCAATCAACTTATAGTCACCAGATGAAAGAACGTGTCTTCGTTTACAGTAGTAGAAGAACCACACCGTACCAATCATCCCAATGGTACTCATTACCGCGATGTAAACACTAGGCTTTACAAGTGGAAAAATTTTTTCAATAAATAACCATAACCAAGTTGCTATAAACGGTATCGCAACCAAAGTCACAGTTATAAATACTATCCGTAACCACTGAATGAATTTTTCCATACATCCATAATACCAACTCAAAGGAAAAAACATCAGCCCTACACACAAACTATGTGTAAAGCTATTTTGACTAATTTTATGCTAATATTCTTAGATAATAACAGGAGCATTAAATCCACACATATGTTGAACAAAACAATCCTTATTGTTGAAGATGAAGCGGATATTGCAGACGCTATCGCAGAATCATTGCGCGAAGCTGAATTTACCGTGCTGATGGCAGAAAATGGTTCACAAGGTATGGCTATCGCTCTATCAGAACAACCAGACCTTATTTTGCTAGATCTAAAAATGCCAATCATGGATGGACATCAATTTTTAGATAAATTACGAGATGATCCTTGGGGTAGCAATGCTCGAGTGGTTGTGCTTACAGCTATGGATGACGTAAATAATGTCGCTACTGCTCATGAAAGTAAAATCAAAGACTACATAATTAAATCCCACTTAAGTCTTGATGAAGTGGTGAAGAAAGTTAGAGAGGCATTGGTAAGTTAATCAAATCTTGTCCGCCAACTGGTAAAGAAAAAGCTCCCTATCGGGAGACTTTTTCTACCAGCTGGCGGACAGGGAATCGAACCCCGATTTTTTGGACCAAAACCAAACGTCCTACCGTTAGACGATCCGCCAATATTTAATTATCTATCAACTAAACTTAGTTGATCGGCTAACGGGAGGACGTAGTCCCTACTTTCAAGCGAGCGATGGTCATGAAAATGTTTACATTTTCATGACCGAGCGAGCGAAGAAAGAAAGCTTTGCTTACCGTTAGACGATCCGCCAATATTATTCAAATATCTTAAAATATCTGAATTTGTGACGCCTAGAGTAACATAATTATCTCTTACTTTGAAGTACATCTGATACACTTAATGGTAATGAAAAATTTTTACTATGTAATTGGCGTGGTTCTCGTTGTTTCTATTTTTCTAGTTTTAGCATTATTTACCACAAAAGATAAGGGCAGTATTCTAGAAAATAAAGCTGATGACAACATTGTAGCTAAAAAAACTTTAAAAACGTTCACCCATCCCCTTATCGAATTTGATTATCCCGAACGATACGAAGAACAACCAGTAAGAATCAGCGGACAACTAGTTAAATTAAGCGACCCAAATAACCTGTCTGTACTCCAAGTTAGTCTTAAAAAAACCAAATCCATTGATTTTGAAAATTTTATTGAAGATACAATTCGTGAGTTTGAAACAATCTATTATCCACCATTTGAAACAGAAACTGATTCAGATCCAAAAATGTTTCCACCAGAGTATGAATTTAGTACCACTACTTACAACGGTCTTCCAGTTCTTATTCATAAAAGAAACTTTGGATCAATGTTTAGTGACTACTACGAAATGAAAGTGTGGTTAGGTAGAGGTGACATTATTGTTTTTACTGCTGAACCCTATTCTATTGATATGTTAAGACTATTTCGGTCCGTACGAGAACCTAGAAACTAACTATTTTCGTAAGAAGCTTTTACAAAAGCGGTAAACAACGGGTGTGGAGCAACTGGTCGAGCTTGTAATTCTGGATGAAATTGTACCCCAACAAAAAATGGGTGAATATCCTCTGATAGCTCCATAATCTCCATTAAGCTACCATCTGGTGAAGTACCAGAAAAAATGAGACCTTTATCAACTAGAGCTTCAATATAATCGGGATTAACTTCATAACGATGACGATGCCTCTCTAATATATTATCTGTCTTGTAACAGTTTCTAGCAATTGTCCCTTTTTTTAAAACAGCTGGATATTGACCAAGTCGCATCGAACCTCCCATCTTGCCTTTCTTAATCTTTTCTCTTTGATCTTTCATGATGCCAATAATCAAATCGTTAGCCTCAGGATCTATCTCTTCCGTGCTAGCATTTTTTAACTTTAGAACATTCTTGGCAAATTCAAGAGCCGCTAATTGCATTCCATAACAAATACCAAAGTACGGAATTTTATTTTTGCGAACATACTCTATTACATTTAGTTTACCTTCCACCCCAGTCTTACCAAATCCACCGGGGACTAGAACTCCATCGTATTTCTTGAGTTCCCTCAATTTCTTTGAGTCAGTGAAATCTTGTGATGACAAATAAGTTATATCTGGTTTAAGACCTAGCTTGTAAGCTGAATATTTAATAGCTTCTAGCACTGAAATATACACATCGGACAAAACAAAGTCACCTGAACTAAAGTACTTACCGACTATCGCAATTTTAACTGTATCCTTTGTATTTTTAGATTTACGAACAAATCGTTTCCATTCTGATAAATCAGCTTTTTTAGTACACGGTAAATCTAACATTTCACACAACCTGTCGGACATGTGTTCTTTTTCAAAGTTAAGAGGAATATCATAAATACTATCAACATCTGGTGCAGAGATAACGTTCTCTTTTCTAACGTTACAAAAACGAGCAATTTTGTCCTTGCGCTTTTGATCAATTGCTACTGGTGATCTGGCTAAAATAATGTCCGCAAACACACCTGAAGAACCGAGGGTGCGGGCTGCGTGTTGAGTAGGTTTTGTTTTCATTTCACCAACACTACCCGGTACTGGAAGATAACTAACCATAACCACACAAATATCTTTTGGTGTTTCAGTCTTCATCATACGGATAGCTTCAATAAATAAAATATTTTCGTATTCTCCGACTGTTCCACCTACCTCAATTAAAACCACGTCTGCATTGGCAATTTCACCAGCTTTTTTTATGCGTGATATTGCTTCGGCTGGAATATCTGGTACTACCTGTACGTTTCTACCGCCGTATCCCAAATTGCGTTCTTTTTCAATAACTGATTGGTATACAGAGCCGGTGGTCATGTAATTAACGGACGGCAGGTCTATGTTTAAAAACCGTTCATAGTTACCCATGTCCTGATCAGTTTCTAAACCATCTTTTAAAACAAAACACTCACCATGTTCCGTTGGGTTCATGGTGCCAGCATCGACATTCACGTAAGGATCAATTTTAATAGCTGTTACTGCTAATCCTCGAGCTTGCAAAACTTTTGATATGGAAGATGAAGCAACTCCCTTACCAACACCGCTCATCACACCGCCTACAACGAAAATATATTTAGTACGCTTACCA
>JAGQLZ010000060.1 GCA_020428895.1 Candidatus Kaiserbacteria bacterium | reverse complement strand
GAAGAAAGTAAAAATAAATCTGATAAAATATAATTTTTAAAGATTTGTTTATAAACTAGAATATTACCTCTGGTATGATTATGTCTATGCTCAGACAAAGATTTTTATTTGCTCTCATAGGTTCTATAGTGTTTGGCTTGGTAGCAATTGAATATATCGAGACTGATAGAATTTGCAAAACCCCCATTTATTATTCTTTGGGTTCTTTTGATGAGCGGTTTGGAATTTCTGCAACAGAAGCTTTGGCAGACGTAAAAGAAGCTGAGACATTGTGGGAAAATAGAACCGGCAGAGATTTATTTGTCTATGATCCACAAGCTGATTTCAAAATCAATTTTATTTTTGATGAACGACAACAAGAAATAGATTCTCAAGAAGTTTTTAAAGAGAAACTTGATAATGCTAAAGCCAAGTCAGATCTTTTGAATGAAGAATATCAAAAATTAGTATCTGAATATGAAAACATTTTGTCACAATACAATTCAGAAACTGAACAATACGAAAATAAACTTAAAAAATACAACAATAAAGTTGCTTCATACAACAAAGATGGTGGTGCTCCACCCGATGTCTACGAAGAATTGAACGCAGAACAGGATGCTCTTGAACGCCAAAGACAATATCTCAATAGTCGCTCTCGGGAGTTGCGTCAACTAGTTGATGCAATAAATGAAATTGGTCAAGAAGGTAACGAGTTGGCGAATAACTATAATCGTTCGGTTGAGACTTACAACCAACGCTATGGCCATAGTGAGGCTTTTACTCAAGGGGATTACCAGACAGATAAAATCAATATTTATACCTTTAAGGACGATACTGAGTTGGTAAAAGTATTAGTTCATGAATTTGGTCATGCATTAGGTATCGGGCACGTTGAAGGAGAGACTTCCATCATGTACTATTTGATGGAAGAGCAACCAAATGAGCTTGAATTGACCGATGAGGACTATCAAGCTTATCTAACTCAATGTGTTGAGAGAAGAAAGCTTTTCGGACTATTTAATATTTAATATTTTTTTATGGATACTGAAAAATGTATGCATCATCATAAATCCCATCATATTTTAAAATCTTTAGTTTTTGTGATGGTTATTATTGCTTTAGGTGCGTATTCGAATCTAACTTATAAAAAAGCTTCGGAAAGTATGTACGGGCCAGCGATGATTACTGTTGCTGGTACTGGAGAAGTTATGGCAGTACCAGATATTGGTAATTTTACATTCGCGGTTAGAGCCGAAGGTGAGGATGCTGTATCTGCACAAGATAAATCAGCTGAAAGTATGAATTCAATACTAGGTTACTTGAAAGAACAAGGTGTTGCAGATGAGGATATTAAGACTACAGATTATAACCTGAGTCCAAACTATAGATATGAAGAGAGAGTTTGTATGGCTAACTCATATTGTCCTCCAGGTGAGCGAGTAATTGATGGTTACCAAGTGAGTCAATCAGTATCTGTAAAAGTTCGTGAGACTGACCGAGCTGGTGAATTTATTGGTGGAGTAGGAGAGAGAGGAGCAACAAATATCAGTAGTCTTTTCTTTACCACTGATGATGACGAAGCACTGAAAGCTGAAGCAAGAAAGTTGGCTATAGAAGACGCTAAAGCCAAAGCTGAAAAATTAGCTGAAGATTTGGGAGTTAAAATAATTCGCATTTCTAATTTTTCAGAAGGTGGTGATTATTACTACCCAATGATGTATGAAGCAAAAGAGATGGCTATGGATGATTCTGGTTTTGGTGGAGCAATGAATATACCAAGTACTCCAATGGGAGAGAATTCTACAACTGTGAATGTTAATCTCACTTTTGAGATTAAGTAAATAAAGTATATTCGCTAAAAATAGCCGGCCACCTTTCAGGTGGCCGGCTATTGACTTTTATAATAAAAATTGTACTGTATTGAAAGATCCGTATGGGTCAGAACACAAAGGAGAGCGAAATGGAAGAACGTGATTTGGCTGGCGGTGCTGTCGTGATTAAGTTGCACGAAGGTGAAAGTGTTGAAAATATGACGGTCCAAGATATGATGGATCGCCGACTGGTTCTGGTGATTGATCCTTCTAAGTCGGATCCAATTATGAAACTGCCGTGCGGCCGCTTTGACCGAAATAAGTGGGATGATACGGTTCGAGAAACCGCCTCTCGTGAAGTGGGTGAGGAAACTGGGCTGGTTCGAGTTCACATATCAAATTGCCCCAATCATCACATTGTAGATGAGATGAGAAATCACGATCGTCATTTCTTTCTTGGTGGCACTTCGGAAGATCTCGATCAAGGTTTCAGAGGCGATGAGAATGGCAACCGAATGCATGTCATCACTAGGTTTACCGTTAGACAGGTCTTGGAAAGACAGGTTGAAATCCTTCCTCCGCATCTGCAAGTGCTGGAAAGGCTCATTGAGCAAGCGGACTCGGTTTCCGTCTGATTTCGGCATTGACCGAGGCGATACGTTGCCTCGGTCTTTACTTTTTATTAAACAAGAGTAATATATTAACAAATCGCCCCCAGAGGCGTTTTTTAAATGAACAAATATCGGAACGATATATTGTGAATTTATATCTGGATTTATTTCTTTGTCATAAAAGAAATCCAGATGAAAATGAAGGTAGTTAGTGAGCAGCGACTATTACGAATTTATATCTGGATTTATTTCTTTGTCATAAAAGAAATCCAGATGAAAATGAAGGTAGTTAGTGAGCAGCGACTATTACGAATTTATACCGGAATTAATTTATTTCTTGAAATAAATTATCAAAAAATCAACTAATTTAAAATATTATGGATGCATTAGGTAAATATTTACGAGATACCATGGCTGAGCTTAAGCAAGTGTCATGGCCAACTCAAAACCAAGCAATTTTTTATACCATCTTAGTGATTAGTATTTCATTGCTGGTGGCAGTGTACGTGGGACTCTTTGACTTCATGTTTACAACTTTTATTGATTACGTTATTACCTTATAAAATATGGCTAAACAGCATGGAACAGGCGAGCGTCGGTGGTACGCTATTCACACATATTCTGGTTACGAAAACGCTGTAGCGCGTAACTTAAAACAGCGAATCGACTCGCTTGGCATGAACGATAAAATTTTTGATGTGGTAGTGCCAACCGAAAAGAAGATTCGTGTTAAAGGTGGCAAGAGAGTTACTGAAGAAGAACGTATTTACCCAGGTTATGTATTGGTTGAAATGATTGTAGATGATGAGTCTTGGTATATTGTAAGAAATACTCCTCGAGTAACCGGTTTTGTGGGAAGTGGTACACAACCAGTTCCGCTTTCTGAAGCAGAATACAAGTCTTTAATGAAGCAAATGAGTGAAGAGACCGTTAAACATAAAGTTGATTTGTCTATTGATGATATTGTAAATATTGTTGATGGTCCGTTTAAAGAATTGGAAGGCCGAGTTGGAGAAATTGATGAAGCTAGCGGAAAGGTTAAGGTGCTAGTGTCTATGTTTGGTCGGGAGACGCCGGTTGAACTCGACTTCCTCCAAGTTAAGAAGGTTTAATTTTGGTCGACTACTTTGTCGGACTAAGAAAAAATTCCCTCGCTGGGCATGTGCCTCACTTGGGAATTTTTTCTTGTCATCCTCGTATTCAATCCAAAATTAAACCTTTTTCTTGAGTTAGAATATTAAAGAAAAGATCAATGTCTAGGCATTGGTCTTTTCTTTTTGTTTAACCAGAGTGAATGAAAACACTATCATATATGATAGTGTTTT
>JAGQLZ010000059.1:323-21188 GCA_020428895.1 Candidatus Kaiserbacteria bacterium | reverse complement strand
ATGTTTTACTCATAGTATTGAGTTTCGATTTTGTACTGTGCAAAGACAGCAGCTGATTCAGCGGCGTGAAAGCTTGCTGAAGTAGCGTCATCGAAAGCTTCAAAGCTCTGAGAGAAAAATTTTGATAATGCGATCAACATTATCACAAAGCCAATTGCTCTAAACATAATTCTAGAATTGCATCCTTGGAAACTTATCTTGCGATAAGCCCCACATAATCTGTAGGTTGGACGCTGGCTTTTCTTTGAGCTAACTTATATCAGTATAGCACAAAACAAATTTTTGTAAAGCTATAATTTATCAAATAAACCATCGAAACCAAAAATTTCAAATACTACGTACCCGTACTGAACCATTAAACCAAATTTATCTACTACCATTAGCACACCGATAAATATCAAAAACACTCCACCAATGACTGACATATATTTACTAAACCTTACTGCTACGTTAAGCACTCCTGTCATTCTCGAATAAAGTATAGCCGTTAACATAAGTGGTAATGCCAACCCTAGTGAGAATGCAGTCAAAAATATCGCACCTTGAGTAACACTTTCGGTGGCTACTAATAACACACTAGCTAAAATTGGACCAATGCACGGCGACCAACCTAACGAAAATGTTGCTCCTAAGATTAAGGCTGCAGACTTTGTTCCTGGTTCTATGTGTTTGGCAAAGTTAAGTTTATGTTCCTTCATTAATGTAGGAATCTTAATAACATTTAACATCAATAGTCCAAACAAAATAATAAACCAACCACCAACTGGCACTAAGAACTGTCGAAACGGCCCAATTGTTTGTGAACCCAGAAAACCAACTAAAACTCCAAGTAGAATGAAAATAACAGAAAAACCTAAGACAAAATATAAGCCATTAACAACAATTTTATTGTGTGCAAACTTTGCTCTGTCTGGGTCAGATAAGTCAGACTGTTTAACTCCGCCGATAAAAGCTAAATAAGCTGGTACTAATGGTAAAGTACACGGTGCTAAGAACATAAAAATTCCGGCTGTAAACGAAGCGATTAATAGTCCTAGGCCAACTTCAACCATAATTAATCATTATTCTTCATCAATTCAATTACCTCTCTCATTTCATCAAGTTTAATCGGTCCACGTTTGTGCAAGAAAATCACTCCGTCTTTATCATAAAAAACGGTCTCTGGCATACCAAAACCACCAATTTTTTCATAATATCTGTCATCAGGATCAAGTAGAAATACAATTTTATTTTCAGGCAGTTTAGCACTCTTCATGAATCTTTGCGCTTGTTCTTTAGATTCTTTTCGATTGATAGCTAAAACGTGGACATCTGAGTCAGCGTATTCATTGGCTAATTTGGCAAAATCATTAAGTTCCGCTACACAAAATGGACACCAGCTAGCCCACGAATTTACTACCAAAATGTCTCCAAGATAATCGTTTAGTTTTACATTATTTCCATTTAAGTCAGTAAAGCCTGCTTGACCTTCTTCAACCACTAATGCTTGTAGGGCTTGGTTATTTTCCTTTTCTAAAGTTCGCTTATGTACAAATTCAACAGCTACATAACCAGCTACTGCCAGTATGGAAACTAGCAGTAAAATTGTTATGATTGACTGTTTCTTCATAGGTACTTACTTAATTAGCGGTAACCAATTATTGTATGGAAGTGCTCCTTTAACTTCTTCAACACGGCCATCTGGATGAATTATCAAGTTGTACGGTGTTCCAGTAGCACCTAATTCTTGCACTGTTTCTATGTCATCCTGCACAATTGCTTGCGTTGCTTCATCGTTTACACAAGTCACAAAATCAGATTCTGATACTCCAAGTGATATTGCGGTATTTTTATAAAACTCAGTACTATGTCCAGTAGTAGCAAATAGCTTATCTAAGAATTTCCAAAAGGCATCATTCCCAGCAAACTTAGCAACACATTCACTAGCCAGAGCTCCTGAAACGGCATTGGCATGACCTGGTAGTGGGAAATGTCGGTATTCCCAGTTAATTTTACCTTCAGATTCATCAACAATTCTTTTGATAGTTGGGTGGACACGTGCACAGAATGGACATTCTACATCTGAAAATTCTACAATTTTAATCTCGGCGTCTGGATTTCCGTATATTCGATTATTTGATTCTCTCCTTACTATTGAGGCATCAATCTTAACTTTATCGTCTGCGGCAACTACCTTATCTGCATTCATCGAATTATTATCAATTTTTAATCCCGGTAAAATCGAACCTTGAAAAAATACTGCTAATGACAACATGGCAAACCCGATAACGATAGCTGTAGGTGTATTAATATTCATAAATTAAACTAATTCCATAATAAATATCTGGATAAGCTGACGCTAAGAAAACCAGACAACTGTATTGTTACTAACAAATCAAAGGTTTGTTAACTAGTAACAACTTTAAAGTATACTATACCATTTTAAGTTTTTATAACTTTGCTTTTATTTTAAAATTATTATTCTTTTAGCTTATTTTAAAAAACGATGATTTTAAGACTTTCGTCTTAAAATCATCCTTTGATAAAGATTTCATAGTCATCTGGAAGTTCACCCTCAGCCGCTGGAATTAAATTAAGTTCAACTTCCCTACCTTGAAATACTGCTTTAAAAGTAGCATTTTCTGATACTTTTGCTTCAACTTTAAATCTTTGAGGAGTAATTACTTGGGCACAAAATTCTGCATTATTAATTACTGAAAACTCAACTGTTACTTGTTCTGGAAATGATTCAGCTACCAAAACGCTTGTCTCTAGTAAATCACAAGGGGTCGGCATTAGAATTTCTCCGGTCAAAGTGTGAACATCATCAATGAAAAAATGCTTAGCATTAATTCGTGTTATATCATCGTATGGGGTGATTACCTCCTCATCAGCCATTGGAGATTCTTGGTTTTGTTGTAGCTGATTTTCTTGATTCTTTAGGTAAGCATAAACAAACATACCTATTACAATGAAGGCAAATAAAACTATGGCTAAAATAGCAGTTTTGTTCGGCATATTATTATAGTTTGCGATTAATAATATTTATTATATCACTTTCTAGTTGGTCACCATATCAGAACCGACAAAAATCGTAATGTCTGAACCGGTAGTAGAGGTTGAAACACCTGAAAGTAAGGCATCATTGAGACGTTCACTTAAGGCAACCGCAACATCTTGAAATTCTGTTGTAAAGACAACTATTGTTCTTTCATCATGGCGATTTAACTCAGAGGAGATTTTTTCTACCGTATAACCAGCCGTCTCCAATTGTTTTCTAAGGGTGGCGGCTGTTCCCGGTATACCACTAGTGTTAATTATCGATATTTTTGGTACGTTTGCGGGTGCCTCAAGGGTAATATCTTGCGTTACTTGATTATCTGATTGTTCATAATCATCGTATATCATTTCTTCAGAGGTAATAGTAATACTGTTATCCACTCCCTCCACTGTAACTTCATAATTCCTATCTTCAATGTTGGCATTTTTGATAAACCAAACTATCGTGCTTAGCGCCAGTAAAATCAAAATTATTCCGATAAAGAATTTGCGATAAGAAATCACAAAACCAAACAAAGTTCTAAGGTAACCAAGTCCAGTTTCGGTAGCGATGAGTCGCCGTTTTAGGTCAGTTATTCCAATTCGTACTGGTGCACTAACCTGTTTAACTGAATGAATTCTTACAGTAGTTGTATCGTCACGTGAAATATATTGACGAGGTTGTTTTTTATGTTTGATTGGATCAATACCAGCTAAATGTAACATTCGGCGGATATATGACTTTACTGCCCAAACTACGAGCAATGCAATTAATGCTAATACTCCTAAAGTAATAAATACTTCTTTAATAGGAATTACCCAAAAATAAACTCGTCTAGTTACGTAATGCTTACCATTCTCTCCATATCCCAAAGTTAATTCAGCTCTATGTAAGCCAATTTCAGTCAAAGCTAATTCTCCAGCCCATGAGAAATTAAATTGCCTAATACTGTTTGGTAAAACATTTCCAAAGTGAGTCTGTTGATTAATGGGCACGATACCACGTTTTTCACCCCACATGTTGTAAATAGTTATATCCCCTTGTGGCTGAATATGGACATTACCGTCATTTTCAAAGCGAAATTCAAAATCAGCGACTGGATTAGAAACAAATCTTTTATTGACACGGAATTCTCTAATACTGCCACTTTCAATAACGTCACCAGACAGTCTTAGGAAAAATAATGAAGTAACCACTTGAGTTGTTACTACTTGGTTTTTTTCTGGTTTAGGCGGTTGAGTGCTTATTAAAATGGCCGCAAAGTGACCACCGGGTGCAGCATTATCTGGAACACTAACAATAAAAGGTATTTCCTGACTGGTGAAAGCTGGAATAGTAACGGCATCTTGATTTATATCAATCCATTCAGCTAAAGTTGAACCTTCAGTAAAATTTTCAAAAATTGGTAAAAACTTACCAGTCCCACCTTCCCCTTGAGGTTGAAAATTTACTGGTTTGGCATAAACAGTTAAATCAAAATTATTACTGTTTACTACTTTTACTGAACTTTTCCAGACTTGGCCCGGATCAGCACTCATTTGAAATAAAGTAGGAGTGACACTTAAAGTAATGGCACTTTGTGCGCTAGCAACTGTTGGTAATAACAAAAATACCGCCAGATAAACTATCAACAATATCGATAATATTTTGTTATTTTTTAAGATTAACATCATGATCTGCTTCGTCTTTATGTATACCATCTCGAACATATAATGGTAAATCATCGGAATGTATATCAATTTCTCTTGTCAGTCTTCTATTAATCAATAAAGTAATTGTTATCGCAATGAATAGAACAACTAAAAATATTATTATTAATTGCTTGTACGGAACAATGTAAAAAAACGCTGTATCATGAATTGAAGCTAATTGATTTGTGCCATATTCAAGTGACAAAAATGCTTTCCTTTTGCCGAAGCCAGCATGTTCAGGTAAAGCTGAAGTAAATTCGTATTCTTCGCCGGGATTTATTACATGACCAGAGTCGTTAACAGGCATAGCCCCAACTTCTACCCCACGATTATCATAAAATATAATTTCTCCACTTGGTGAAATTGCTTCTTCACCAGGATTAGTAACGGTATATGAAACACCCCCTTTACTAACATCCGTTATAAATCTATCTACCGTAAATTGTTTTAATTTTAAAAATACGTTCTTTTTTTCATCTAGTGAAATTCTAATAATCACACCCGGAGCAATACCGTCCATGGTTTTTTTCTCGGCAATGGTTCGATTGGAACCATTGCCAAACCCTACAAAAGCGTGATATTCACCCGGTTGAGCCTTTGGGTTTATACGAATTGTCATTGGTATCTTTAGTTCCCCGCCCGGTTCAATTTGCAAACGACCACGATTTATTTCAATCCAACTAGTTACAGAATTGGTATTGTCACTCATTGACGGTGGTGTAAATTCTTTAATTTCTCCACCTTCGCCTAAAGTAACTTCATGAACACTAGCATAAACTCTAATATTTTGGTGTTTTTCAAAATTTTTTATCGTAATTGTTTCTGATAAAATAGTTCTTTTTTCAACTGTATGATCAATTAAAAGTGGTGAAACTGTATAGTTAGCAGCAATTGCTGGAGTAGCTAACCAAAAAATAGTTAAGATAAAAACAAAGCTAGCAATTATTTTATTGACTGTCTGTGACCAAGATAAAATTTTCATACTCTTTAGAAAGTTGGGATGGCTATATATACAATTTCGGTTTCGTAATCACCAGCGGTTTGTAACTCACCCACCTGAATTTTGTAAACTATATCCTGAGATTCATTTATCGGAATAGAGCTATACATTACTTCACGCGGTGTAGTATCAAAGGCGGCATAACTATCGATTGGTGAAAATCTAGTTGAGCCTCCAAATAGTATATCGTCACCGACGTGATATCCAAAACAGCCATCGGCAGAAATTAAACAGCCGGTTGCCCATGCGGCTGGAGCTAGGTTCGTAGAGGTAATTGGATCAATAGCTGTTCCATAGGTATTTAAAAGATTTTGTCGGGCATAAGTAAGGATTTGATAACCTTCAGTTGCGTTTGTATTAACTGATAACCTATGAGCAGCTTCTATTTCTGTATCCAGTGGCAAAGTACCAAAATTGACTCCAGCTGGTGTAGTGCCGACATCAGTGGTAATTCCTTCCGTAACCGTACCGCTAGGTAAGCCGCCAATAGTAAAGGTTAAATTAGCACTCTCCACCTGAATACTCGGATATGTGGTACTAGCGTAAACTACATCCTCAGAAGCGGTATCATACAGACGGAAATAATACACACCACCAACTCGAGCACCAGCTTGTTTTAGTGTGAATTCCATTTCAATGGTTCCTAAAGAAGGGTGGGCTAAGGTACTAGGGCCATCAATAGATTCATTGTGTGTACCGCAACCAACTCCACTGCCACCAGAACATGCATCAGAATCAGAAATCACCGCTTCATCAATCAAAGCATTGTCGTTACCACCACCATCGGCATAACACCAAATAGAATTTTCTGTACAGCTCGCACTTGAAACTAGGGTTACTCCGCCATCACTAAAATCACTATACTGAGAATACTGAAGTGAGAATTTAAGATTTGAACCAGGCGCACCTTCTAATTCCTTTAATGATAAACGAAGTTTTAATACTTCTTGGTTAGCAGTATCAATTGGAGCCACATTTTCATTAGCTAAATGAGAGGTTGGAGTAACACTAGCTTCGTCAGTGTACCAGCGCCAGTTATTAATTACTGGAGTATAGCCTGTGGTTCGTAAGGTTGGATAATAATTATAACTAGAAAATTCAGTACCATCAGATTCAACCATGCGGAAACAATAGTCGGAACGTTGGGTGGCACCGTTGTGTTCAATTAACCAGTCGTATTCAATATTATCACCGACTTGAGCTACATTTGGGTTAACGGCCGAATTATTCTCTTCTTCATAAGTAGCTAATACATCAGCGCTTAATAAAGATTGTGTTAATGTGTCACCGTCTATTGGTGTATTGTCATAACCCCGCCAAACTTCACCACTGCCAGCCACACCTACATCAAACCAACTTGAAATAGCACTACATGATATACCATCGCGCCGACCATACTGTAACTTAAAACTTACAGTGCTCTCAGGGAAGGTAGCATTATTAGCTTTAATTGACATTCTGATTCGTACTCTCTCTCCTTCACCAAGCGGATCATCTGTACTAGTAATGGCAGTATTTTCACCCAAATTAACTCCACCAACTGGCCACGGATCATTAGGAGTGGTACTTGCATTATCTACATAAAAACGATAATAGTTTTGCTGGAAAGCTAATTCCGCTACCGGCCATTGCACTGTCATGATACTGTATGTTTGAGTTTGTCCAGCATCACTTTCAAATAATTCGTATTGTGAAGTACTGGTGGCAGTTAAGCCTAGTATTGCTCTTGGGAAAGCTGTACCGCTACCAGTTGAATCATTACTACCAAACACAGAGATATTACTTAGTCGATTTGCCGGACCACCGAATGACCGGACTGTGACTCTCGGTTCAACGGCTTCATTACCATCAACTGAACTATCGGACCGAAAAACTTGCATGGATCCGTCGCCAGTCTGAGTATTCTCAATCACCCAAGCTACCGAAGTATGAACATTGGCTGGAGTTGAACCTGAATTGAGTTGAAAATTAACTAAACCACTAGTAACTTGAGAGATGATATGGCCAAAATCATCAAGTCCAGTTACAGTACCGCTTATACGTTTTTGTGAATGAATAAATGACCGAGAAAGACTATTAACAGGGTTTATTGCTTCTGTCTCTGTAGATCCAGCGGCCGTGTATGGATGTTCAACTCTTTGAATTTTCCAGTTCAAGCCGGTAAATTCAACTACGGCGTAACTTACTCCAATCGCATCACCTGACCGACCACGTCTAAACACTGGTTCGCTAGTGGTACTATACCATTCGGCTGTAGATTGCATTTGCAAAAAAGCTCCACTGCCAGTATTTGGATTCAACTGACCAGTTATAAATACTACTAAATCATTTTCGTCAGCGACATTACTTAAAGCTGTACCAGTCGCGGTTAGACCAGTTGTCCCATAAGTAACTGCATCAACATCACGAACTATTATTTCATTATCTGCTCCTGCCAATCCGGTATATTCAATAATTTCCCAACTTACTCTGGTTGAGTTAGCAGCACCAGTTGGTCTACCAATCCGAAAACTAGAAGTAATGTCAGATTGATCTTGAATATAGGCAGTTACATTTATTGCAGATTGAGTACCCTGTACTGAGTGGCCAGCCCCAGTGTAATTAGTATTTGTAATACGAACAAAGGCAGTACTAGTAGATGCTGGGGCTACATAGTCAACTCCAGCAGTAAGGGTTACACCCGTGCCTGACACAAACAACGTTCCTCTTTGGATAAAGAAATCTTGTTTTTCACGAGTAGTAAGTTCAGCATATTCAGTGTATGCCGGCAATGGAGTACCCGCATCAGTAAGCCTAAAACAATAATCTGTGTTATAGCCAGATAAATTAGTAGCTTCAATGGCGTATTCAACTTCAACAAACTGCGAACTACTCAAAGTAATGTTGCCAGTTGTATCATCGTCTTCTTTCTGACCACCATTGGTACCCTGAAAAGTTTTACCACCTGGATTAGAAATACCTCCTGAAGTTACGTCCGTTGTATTATTTCCATCAATTAGTTGTGAGGTAGACCCCATAGTAAAGGCGGTGCTCACATCTACAGCTTGCCACGATCCGGTTGCGTCACAAGCAGATACTTTAGTTCTGTATTCAAGCTGAAACTGGGTTGCATTACTAGTAACTGTTCCTTCATTTGAGACTTGATAACGTAATCGATAAGTAGTATTTCTTGGTAAATCTAACAAAGGTGAGTTTTCTATATCACCAGTAGCTGAAGTAGCATCAACTTCATTATCATCATCATTTCGCCAGTGATAACCAGTTTGCGTTAAAATTGAAGCCGCCACAGTCGTGTCACCAGTTGGTGAGACTACCGTACTTGGTCCAACTGATGAACTGGTTACCACTACATCCGTAGACGGATTAGTTATCTGTATACCAATAGTTTCTCCATTAACTGCCTGTGAACTAACATCTAAAACAACATAACCACAAAAAGTTTGAGTGGTATTTATGGTTACTCCAATTCCGTGAGTAAACGTAGAAGAACCATTAGCAGTTGAGAATCCATCAGTGTCTGTTGACCCAAATTGAGCATCTGATCCTGCATTATAGGTTTCTCCAGTACAGTCATATGGAAAACTAGTGTCTAAATCGTAATAAATATTAATATTATCGAGATCATTTTGAGCATCAATAGTTCCAGTTTCGTGAATGGTAATATCGGTTAATATACGATCACCGCCATCCCTTTCAATAATAAAGGTTCCGCCGACGTATCCTGCAGTAGAGCCAGCATCGAGTGTGGAAACTTGACTACCACTAGATAAAACTGTGATGTCAGCTGTTATATTAGCTTCTGGGTACACATCGTAAGTAATGGCTACCGGTGAATTGTTTAACGACTCTTCAGTACTTGTTGAATAAAATGTTAATGGTGTATTTTGATTGCTATATTCAGCAGCTATCCACGCACTATTACGGTAGGCACTGGCAAATCTAAACTCATCCAACCGTCCATCCCAACCGCCAGAAGTGGTATCTTTTCCACCAGCACCAATGTAAAGAGTACCTGCACCCACTAAAGTCGTACCGGTTCGTGAAGTTGGTGAGAAAGTATAAGTAGTAGCAACAGCGTTTATATACATTTCAATTGCTTGACTAGGTTGCCATGTTTGTGACACGTACTGCCAGTCAGTAGTCTGAACACTGCTAGCTGACTCATATTGGCTAACACCTGAAGATGTATCAATACATCCTTTAATTACTTGTGATCCTCCACCACTAGCACCCGACTGATCGTAACGCATACAATGCCCAGCATCACTACCATTAACAGTATCTGCAATTAAAAAACCTTTATCAGTATTAGTTACGTCACTATCAATCCAACCTGTAAAGGTGATTGCACTACGACCACTTAAAATTAAGTTCGGATCTGGGTGACTATAAAGAGAATTGGAACCATTAAAATCAGCGGCTTGAGTACCTACCTTTGTGGTTCCTGAGTTTGTAATGTTAGAAGCTGTTAAAGTGTAGCCGTTACCAGTACTGTCTTCAGTTGTTGGAAAGTGATATACCGCTTCAAAGTTATTACTCCATACATTATGGGAACCATAAGTACTAGACGCCTGATATTCATTTTCTCCAGCTGCACCATAGTAAATATAAAAAGTTGTATCAGCTGAAGAAGATATACTTGGGGCTTTAAAATGCAGTTCTCCTGTTTCTGCCCCAGTATTAATCGACACCACCTCCCTAGCTACTTCGGTCGCACCATCACTTTCAGTAATTCTAATATCACCACCATTACTTGAAACATTTGAGAAAAAATGTGAACCCAAGTTACTCAAATCAACATAAACTGGAAAATCTGTCAGGTTACTATTAACTTCTGCTGAATCTATAGTGAGTGGAATACGGTAACTATGGGTCACATCTGGTGACTCATCTACCAACCTAAAACAATAAGTGTTACCTTCAGTGGCGGCAGCTGTAGAAATTACGGTATATTCGAGTTCAGCAAACTCATCACCATCGATACTTACATCAACACTCTTGTCACCACCGTCAACAATAGTTTGTGTACCATTGAAATTTAGCTCTTCATCGGTTACCTCACCCAAGGCCTGACTTCCGATATTGGTTGCGTTAGCTGCGAAAGTAAGATTTGTAGAATCACCGATATCCCAAGCTCCGCCTACATCAGCCACATCTTCCCAACCAGAAGAGGCCGAACATGTACCGGATTTTTCTGCATACTGTAGTCTAAACTGCGCTGGGTCAGCGTTAGCTGAACCTTCAGCAGAAACTTCAATACGTAAACGCCGTTGGGTACCAGCAGTAAAACCACCCGCTGCCGTATCCTCCGCACCATCGACAGAAGTAGCTGCCGATTCTGAACCGTCATCATTACGCCAATGGTAATGAATTTGAGTTAAATCAGCTTTGGCTAAGGTCATTTGACCGGTCGGCGCGACTGCTGAATCGGGACTGATACTTCCTCCGGAAGTGACCCCAACATCAATAGTCGGATCGTTAATACTGATAATTACAGTTTCACCATCGTTAGCACTTTCTGTAACATCATAAACAACATAAACACAGAGTGACGAGGTTGTAGAAATGCCAACTGAATCAGTAAAACTTGAAATGCCATTAGCACCAGAAAAACCAGTCGTGTCTGTAGAACCAAATTGACTCTCTGAACCAGAATATGATTCTCCAGTACAGTCATACGGTGCAGTAGTATCCTGATCATAGAAAAGTTTTATATTATCAAGACCAGTTGATCCATCCACTGTACCAGATTCGGATATTGTTATATTCGTTACATTTCTAGAAGAAGTGTTCTCTTCAATCACAAACCCACCACCTTGATAAACATTATTAGCTGGAATTTGAGAATTAGTATTATGAGAGCTGGTAGCACTAACATCTACGTTTGTCTGGAAAAGTAGTGACATCTCCACACCTTGAACCGCAATATCACCAGGTATTAAATCAGCATCAGCGTTATCTTCTTCATCAAACATGGTTACTTCCACATACTGAGTATCTGACAAACCCGGTATTATCAAACCACCAGCCGATCCAGCTTCGTAACTATTTTGTGACCCTTGATTTCCTCTTAAAAAACTACCGTGTCCACCATAGCCAAGAGTGTTAGTGCCATCTAAGCGCCACTCCACTCGATATGGATCGCGGTCACCACCACCGCTAGTTCTAAGGGCGTGTATGTTTGAAAAGAATAAATAATCTCCCGCTAAATCAATATTAATCCGCGATGGATTGATAGTTGTTGAATGTGAAAATGCTGTACTATCAACTACTATCTGTTCATCAAAATCTATTGGCGACTGGGTGTTTGGTACTGCTTGAGTAGTTGTAGATGTTAGCATTATGTAATGAGCAGTATCTGGAAGAGCGGCAATTGATACACCGGTTTCATTACCAACAATCACTGTTGCTGGCGGTGATCCATCATCAGTATTCTCTTGTCTAACTTGAATATTTAAAATTTCATCACTAGAGCTAGTTTTTTGAATAATACCAGAGTAAGCTAAAGTTCCGTAATATATACCATTACTATTAGCGTCACCTCTAATGTAAGTTGTAACTTTAGTACCATCAATTTCAACACCATCTAAAGCCAGTCTCGATTGGTAGTTCTGTCTTTCACCTGAGCCTTCAGTTTGATTGAGTCTAATGTTATAAGTAACTAAAAAATAATCACCAGCTGAACCTTTAAGGGTAATGTCTGAAGATCCACTAGTGTAACCAAATGAACCAGTATCTAGCTCGTCAGCATTATTAAAACTAACATCTATAAAACTAGTATTACCACTAATGTCTGTGCTATTTGAAGTTTTAGGGATTATTGCGTAATCAAGATTGTCTTTCATTTTAAGAACTGATACACCATTAGTACCAGCTCTAGTCTGTGTTAAATCATCAGGATTGGTATCATCTCGTCTAACATTTATTTTAAGATCTTCACCGGCACCGGCATCAATAATAGCGGCTCCGTTGGTGTATGCGTACTGATCATCTTGGTTGCTATCTCGAATATAACCAGCGCCCCGACCGTAAACAATTTCTGATTCATCAAGTGTCAAATAACTCTCAAAGGCCCGACGGTTTTGTGTACCTGCGCCAGTTTCTTCGGCCCAAGCATTGTACAGAACTAGATATTTTCCACCTTCAGATAAATCGATCGACTTTGTATCACCTTGAAGTTGAATATTGCTTGATTCAGAAACTGTTGTATCCCAAGTCATTTCTATCTCAGCACCCGAGGTTGGAATAGCAATATTGCCAGAATTTTTTCGAAATACCGAAAAATCTCCAGCCAAAGCATGGGCAGTTTGTGGTTTGTTGAAATTAAAATTAAATGGTAACGGTATACCTCCGTATACTAAATTAACCAAAACTACCAAAGTTAATAATTTCTTCACACACACGTAAAAACTCTTGGACATTCTCCGAATTCCCGTATACATGTTATATTTACATTCTATCGTAAATCTGGCTTAAATGCTTACTCTATCGGTGGAATAACAACGTCTGGGATAGTGCTGGTTCCTGATAAATTTATGGTGTCATCAATTATTTCACCTGTCGGGGTTTCTGTATTAAAATCCTCTACAATTACATCTGTGATATCAGTAATTTCTTCAGCTACTACAGTGGTGGTGGCTGAACTTGACGGAGTTTTGTTTGTAGATGTTGCCAATCCAGTATTTATATCTAAATCTTCACTATTTTTGTTCTCTCGGGAGGTTGACTTAGTAGTAATCAAAGCCTTTACTTCATCTGTACTTTCAGGTTCTGGAATTTTTGTTGGTAACTCTTTTGGTTGAACTGTAAGTGGAATAATTTCCCCAGTTTCAAGATCAAAACCTCTGGTAACTACGTCTCCGTTACCATATTCAGCCTCATACAACATAACCAGTCTAGGGTTGCTGGCTAAAATTTCATCACTATCATGAATTAATTCTGTAAAACCAGTACTTATTTCATAAATAACAATGGTCTTTTTACCATTATGAACAGTGTTCCAAATAATATATTCTTCATTAATTCTTGGCGCCAAATCAGGAAATTCATTATCAGTAACCTGAATCATCTCATCTTCGCTTAACATCATAATTTCCCAATCACTTCCATCCCAATACTGCCAAACAATTACACCATCGTAAGAATCTGGTTCTGAACTATTTGAAGTACCTTGAGTTATTTGTTTTTCGGTCTTTGTTTCCCAATCATAAGTCACAATTTGAAAACGACCTTCTATCAACCGATGCCAAACCATTTGTTTACTTTTAGAATCAAATCTTGGAGCGTCGTCATCTACTTTATTATCAGTTAGCTTAGTTAAATTACCTTTTAATCTTAGATATATTTCAGTATCGCCATCTTCATCTTGTGCTGCAAAAATTTCGTCACTTTCATAATAATTATTTTTGTTCTTATTTTTTTCACAATAATAAGAACCATTACCAATCTGCATACAATCTGTATCAGAAAATGACAGCGGTCCACTCGCGGTGTCTTTAATTACATGAACCACGTTTTTACTAGTTGAGGCACTATCTGTTGTCGAAGATGCTAAACCATCAGTGGTAGAAGCTTTTGTTTTAGTTACCTCCTGATTATTATTTGATACATCATCGTTTTCATTAACGTCATCATTATTGTCAGTATCATCTTTTGTGATAGTAGTAATTTCAACAATATCTTCAACACTTTCTTGATTGACGTCATCTGTACTAGATGCTTTAACATCTTCAGTAGAAGAAGCAAAATCTGTAGTTGTCGTTGATTTAACGCCATCAGTTGCAGTAGATGCCTCATCATTAGAATCGTCGTCTGAACTGTCACTAGAGCTTGATGAATCATCTGAAATTACATCATTTTCAGCCTTATCAGTATTAGTAGTGACTGGCACAATTACCTCAGTTTCAGTTTCAATATCTTCTTCAACTGGATCATCATTGTCTGAAGAACTACTATCATTTTCTACATCTTCTTCTGTTGCATTAGCAGTCTCGGTCACTTCAGCTTCTTCTTCGATATCATCTACAACGGTTTGCTTGGAGACTTCTTCAGTCTTATTTGGTTCAGTTTCTGTAATACTTTCTTCCGTCTCTAGTGGATCATCTGCTGATTTTTCAATTGTCACTTCTTCAACTTCCTTCACTTCTTCTTTATCTGGTTCAGCTGATGTCACTTCAGTAACTTCGGTAACTTCGGTTTCATTAGCAAATGCCAAATTAATCGGTTGTATAAAAATTGAAAGTATCAACAATAATATAAAACACAAAACCCACTGACTTCTAAATGTCAGACGGTAAACAAGAACTGTTTCGCACACAGGCGATTGTATGTCTCTAGTTGTACGCATGTTCTTCAAAAAAATGTTCACTATCAAAAGCGTGAACGTTAGCCGTTGATTCAGGTAAAACAAACAAATATGCCAAAGCTGGCAAAAGCACGAACATAATCAAAATCGCAATTGTTGTAACTAGTACATTGCGTTTTCGATAATTAATACTATCGGGCTTATCCTCAAAAACTTTCGGTTGTTTTAACCGATTTGTGTAAGCCATAATCTCTGCCTCGGTGGTGACCCAAGCTACATTCATGTAAACTTGTTCTCCTTTTATCTTACCCGAACGAATTAACTGTCCAATATAGTCTGGACTATAACTAGAGATTTGCGCCGCTTCTTTGAGGGTAATATACCCTTTTTGTTTTGCTCTACTTGCATCAATCATGAGAGGCTTATTTTAAGCCGTATCTCGAGCATCGTGGTGACTTTCTCGACACTCGACACCTTCCCATCACATACTTATTCTACACCTATTCGTAACTTATTAAGGTACTTATCAACAGATATTATGAATTTATCCACAACAATGTTAACTAGAAAATAATAATTTAGTGTGTAAATGACTCTGAGAGAATAATACTAAAATCAACAAAGGTCATTCGCCCATCCCCATTAAAGTCATAAGTCGTATTTCGACTAAACCATGCGGCCATAAATGCACTTATGTCCTTCAAATTAACCTTACCGTCACCATCAATGTCGGTTTTTATTCGGATATTTGCTGCCGCTAAGATTGTCTCCTGATCAGTATCTTCGTCATAAATAAATAAACTTGCCGTTCCAACCGTATCACTAATGGCATTTACCGTACTACCCACCCCATCTCCAGCCAATAATCTTATACTAGAGGTATTAAGTTCAGCCGTTCCTGTTTCTAATGCTTTCATATTGATGGTAGCAATTAAGTGTTCACCCAAAAATCCTTTATTGTATGTACCACCACTTAAACGAACAATATCATTAGTAACCGTTGGATCTTTAGTCCAAAGAGTAATTACCGATTGTCCAACATCAATACCGGTTACTTTTATCTGCTTATTTGGAAATTTTAATGAAACATCAACTGCGTTAACAGGCACATGAGCATAAGCATAAACGTCAACCCAAAATGTATCACCAGCTAAAACAACTGGTTCAGAAACAACTATTCTGACATAAGATTTATTTTTATCAGCAATTAAAGCTGCTCCAAACAATGCAGCTGATAAGAAGAAAATCGGAAATGCATACCTTACAGTACGGCTTCCTCGTCGAAAAGCAGTTGGCCAAAGATATGAGAGGATTTTCTTAATAACTTCCATGTTGTTATCATTTTTCAATCAGTGAGTTTCTTAGGTTATCTATTTCTATATTAACTACTTGTTGAAATTCCTGAAGGGCGCTAGCTTCCAACAATAATTCTTTAACAACCTCACCCTTAGCTGATTCTCCCTTAGTAAGAGCGGTTATTATTAAACCTTGAATATCAGCTAATTTTCGAAACAGATCAGCTTGTTGTTGCTCCTTTGCCAAAAGCTCATACCAGCCATCTACAGTGATGGTATTTGATTCAGTAACCTTCACTAAGTCATCAAGCACTTCGATCTCTTTCTGTAGTCGCATAACGTTTATAGTTTTTAATGAAGCATAATATTTACCACACAATTTGTGCAAAATACTTAAGTCATTTAACTGAGCAGGACTATAAGTGTCACTTAATGAAGATAAAAGGTTATCATATTGTTCACGTTCGCTACGCTGGCAATCAGCTACTACTTTAGACACTGTTTGGTCAGCCACATTAGAATCAGTAATTTCTGACATAGTAATGACTTTTGATTCCTGCAAGGAAATACTTTGTTTTAAATTTGCACTCAGTGTACTTGTTTGAAAATGTGTGTAGGTCAGTGTTGCAACTATACCAATCAAGATTCCCACCAATAGCTTGTAAATATTATTGGTGTTTTTTAATTTATCTGCATTCTGAATTTCCATATTATTTCGTTAATTTTGTAACATCGGTAATTTCTTTCTCAATTCGCTGTTGAGAATCTTGTAGTTCCATGGTTAAACTTTCAATTAATTCTGACTCAGCTTTTGTTAATTTCTTAGTTTTTCTTGATTCAGCTACTTTTTTCTCTTGAGCAAGCAATATAGTGTGGAGTTCAGAAAATTCTTTTTTAACAATATCAAAAGCTTCAGTTGATTCAACACTTACTTTCCGTCTAAAACGTTTTAGACGCATATAAACAAACCACACAAAAAGCGTTAGTAGTACCAATAGAGCGATTAGTGGAATCAGAACTGATAGAATGCTGACTATAAAGCTACCGATTCTAATAAAGCCCGGTTGCTGAACAGCAATTCTAATTGTGTCAGATACCTCACTTTGCGCTCCTAATTCATCAACAGCATAAGCAGTTAACTCGTGAATACCGTTATTTAGAGATTCTTCAGGAATAAAGATAAACTCTCCATTTTCATTAGCAGTAACTTCAATATTTTCTGCAATAGTTTTACCACCTCGCAATAAAGTTACGTATACTTTTGCTCTTGGTTTGGTCAAACCTTTAATGACCGGTATCACTCCTTCGTTTAACTCAGTCGGATAATCTGTAAATTGTGGTTTACCAAAAGCAATTATATTAAAAGAATGCGTATCAGCTATACTATTACCGGCAGAGTCAAATGCTTCAATGACTAAAGTATGATGACCAGGCTCCAGTGGTCCGACTGTAATAGTGCCACTGGCTGTTTCATCAATATATTCATACGGCTCATCAGCATTTACTTTTACTATAAAGCGCTTAACGGGAGAAATTGCATCTTTAACTTTTAATTCAAAGGTTTGACTAGGATTACTTGGGTCTGAACCTTCCACTGGTACAATCTCAAAACTTTCAGGATTTTTTGTGTCTACCGCTAGTCGATAGTGTGCTACCTTTCCCCAGCCTTCGCTGTTTCTAAACTGTATATGAAAGTAACTTATTCCGTCTTCAAGATTATCCAAATCAATACTGGAAATTGGTGACTCATAAACTTTGGTTGGAATTGAGCCAGCATTATTATCAAGTAATGTTCTTACTCCAGTCACACCAGTTGGAATTGTCCAACTTAGTTTAGCAGTGGTTTCTTTATACCAACCATCTGGATTAGGGTGAGTGGATGATTTAATAGCAGGTTTTGCCGGAGTGTTAGCAGGAGCAACATACTCAATAATAACCTCCGGATCTGGCTGTACATCAACCGCGGAAATGGTGTAAGTTCCACCATTCATGTTAGATAAAACATTAGTACCTCGTCCATCAGCAGCTAAAACAGAGCCGTTTGTAAATGATACACGACCAGTTCCGGCAGTAGCGGCACGAAAAGTTACATTCATAATTGTGCCGCTACTGCCGGTGTAACCAGTTGGTGAACCACCACCAAAACTTATGGTACCGGCTGAATTTGAAAAGGTTGGTTCTTGTGTCCAAAGATTAAAAATCGAACCACTTCTCGATACTGACACAACTGTTAACTCACTAGAATTAAACGACAAGGTAGCATCAGCAGCATTAACTGGCTGACCTTCGGTATTTAGAATTACACGTACAGTAAAAGTACCACCAGCTGTGTACACACCAGTACCGGGAGAAAGTGATAACTTAGCCGCATCAGCAATCTGTGGCATCACAAAAAACATCAGTAAACAAAACAAAAAAGTTATCGTTGGAAATATCGAAATGTACTTATGGCTTATCTTCATAATTTGTTACTGAATTAGTTTGTTTTAATATCCTATTCTTAACAGTGCGTCGGCGGTTAACAACCATAATAACCGGTGATACCACCATCAAGGCTAAGAAGATAATGATTATTACTTTAGAAATTTTCTCAGTTAATGGCGTATTCCTTAAGTGCTCGTCAGGTACTAAGGTGGCCATGTAGAAATTACCAGCGTTATCAAAGGCTTTGACTCTAATTGTGCTATTTAGATTCTGATCATCCAACACATACGGACTGCGAGCTGTTATCCATGGAGCGTTAGCAGCACCAAAACGGAAAATATTTAAACTATCAAGTGGCTCTTCGATGATTTCATAATGATCAATGCCAGTTTGTTTGTCAGTTGTATTAAATACTATGTAATATTTATCACTAAATGCACCGTTACCTTTTTGTAAAGAGATACTAAACGGTTCTGGCGCTGTTCTATCAGAAGCTACTAATTCAAGCCATTGATTGCTATCTCCTCCTAATTCTGGCTTCACCACTATTGTTGAGCCATCAGTACGTAAATTTGCCACTGTACCAAAGCCATCGTTTAAATAGGCATTGGTATTTTCTGAAAAATTTATTTCGGCAATAACGTCTGTATCTTCCTCTAGTATTTCTTTTTTAGCAGATACAAAAACAATTTCGATTATTTTATTGGTTAACTGAGGGTCACCAGAGATACGTCCACAGTAACCATTTGGTATTCCACCAGCAAAAGTTATCTGATTTTTATTTTTATCAATAGTTGGTTCTTCTACCCACATTCTAAAAATAGACTGACCTAGAGAAATGTCTACTGGTTCAATTTCAGGAGAATAATTAATGGTGGCATCAACTGCGTTGACACATTCGCCAGCTGCTTCACTGACATCAAGACGAACTGCCATGGTTACTGAATCACCAATTTTCAAATCAGCTGAACCTGGATCCATGTACAAAGAAGCCGCATAAGCTGGCAAACCAACCGAAAATAATCCCAGTGCAACAAACGTCCCTATGGTCTTCATATATTGTCTATTATACCTAGATTCATTCTTAAAAAATAATATCTTTTGCACATAAAATTTACCTAAAAAAGCAAAAAACCCTTCTCGTGGTGGGAGATAGGGTTTTTGCTTACTTCCAAGTCTGTACACTAACTTTCTCGCGACTAGAAAATTGGTGTTGCTACGTATGTCAGCGTAGCGTTGTAGTCATCACCAGCTTCTTGTAAAGTGGTAATTTGAACTGTGTATCCAACTTGAGTTGTTCCTACGTCGACGGTAGTACCGTCAGCAGGACCATTGTGTCGGAATACTTCTAACGGTGTGGTTGATGCGGACGCATAAAGTTCTGTACCGAAACTATCGGCCAGACCTGCGCCAACTGAAGCATCTTCAGAGGTAACACCCCAGTGACCATAGTTATTTTCATTTCCTATAGTACCGTTTGGCGCTTCCCATGGTTGTGGTGTTGAATCATAGCCTCCATTACGGAAACCATCAATATCAGCACCGGTTGAAGATAGTAGTTGATGATCAACCTGCACAGTAACAACAAATCCATTTGTTGCGTTGGTTACAACGTCAAGGTTCTGTGCCGCTGTACTAGCAACTCCGGCTTCAAGTAAGCCAAAATCGATAGCAAGTGGTGAAGAAGAACCAGTAGTTGTAGTTCCGTTAACGTCTGTACCAGGTGCGACACCGCGAACTGTGAAATCGAAGGTAGTATCAACAGATGCAGAAACTGTAACTGTATTAATGATAGCCACTCGAGTTTCACCAGAATCAGCACCACCAATTGTTATTGGAATCTGATATGAACCAACTGCTGGATTGGTCATTTGTGCATTAGCGTCTCCTGAGTCTCCACTAAAAGTGGCGTTATTACCAATCTTAATGGTAGTTGTACCATTAGAATTAATATATCCTCCGTCACCCGCACAGAAAGTCAGGGTTAAAACTGGACCAGCTCCAAAAGATGCTGATACTTCATCTGTACCTAAACAGTCTGCGGCGACTGTGAAGTCTCCGGTTGTTGACGCAATATCAACGTCAGTTTCATCGACTGAACCCAGAACGAATGGACCGTCTGAGAAATCGAT
>JAGQLZ010000059.1:0-170 GCA_020428895.1 Candidatus Kaiserbacteria bacterium | reverse complement strand
CAGCAATCGCTGCAACAGCTTGGAGCAATGAGAACGTTTGTTGCGCTCTAAACATATATGCTCTACGTTGATTGTTAGCTTAATACCCTTTTTCAACCACAAGCTGTTTTGGTGAAAAAGACTGATTTAGAAAAAACTAAATCTGTGCTGAGTTAGGGTCTCCACCCCCT
>JAGQLZ010000058.1 GCA_020428895.1 Candidatus Kaiserbacteria bacterium | reverse complement strand
AAAGAGTCGTAAAGGTAGCTTATTAAAAGTGCAAATAAAATATTGCCAGTTAACTTTCTTTTATTAGAAAGCATACTGTCAACTTCAAATTGTTTAGCGTAGCTATGAATAGCGTCAATATCTTCAAAACGAACAGTTACTAATGCAGATTTAGTAGCAATAAATTTTATCTCATGTGGATGAGTTATATCAGTCCGCTTTACAATCGGGTAATCAAATGTGACTTTTAGAGCTCCTTTGGCAGCCAAAACCTCATTTCTCGGTGTCATTGTGGTCATGTCCGAGGCAAAATTCAAAGGCAGATTACATTCGGTAATTATTTCCCGAACCTCTTCAATCGTAGGGTTTAGTAAGTCGTACCAAGTTACGTGGGTATTTTCGTATCGATGAACCATGCAACATTATTGTACCACCAATTTTTTTGCGCTTATCAAGTGATATGCAATAATAGTGGAATATGATTTCTGAATCAGAAGGTCTGTCTAATAATTCTCAAACTGAAGTAATTGAAACATCAAAGAAAAATAATGCCCTTGGTATTGGTTTGGCAATTCTATTAGCTATCACCACATTCTTTGTTGGACTACAGATAGGTAGTACTGATAATTCTAAAAATAGCAATGCTCAAGCAGCTGGAGTTTTTTCAGTATTTTCCAATACTCCGATAGTTGACAATGGGGTAAATATGGATGAATTTTGGCGAGTTTGGAATCTTATGGATCAAAAGTTTGCTTATTCTTCAACTACCGAAATAATTACTGACAAAGATAAGCTACAAGGTGCAATAGACGGTATGGTACGAAGTTACGGTGATCCTTACACGGTGTATTTACCACCTAAAGAGGCAGCTAGTTTTGATGAGGATATTTCTGGAAACTTCAGTGGTGTTGGTATGGAAGTAGGAATTAGAAACAATGTGGTAACTATAATTTCTCCGTTACCAGAAACACCAGCAGAGAAAGCCGGTTTATTAGCTGGAGATATTATTGTTCAAATTGATGGAGTGACCACAGAGCGCATGAGTATTGATGAAGCTGTCCAATTAATCCGAGGAGAGAAGGGGACTGAAGTTGTTTTAACCATATATCGTGAAGGAGAGACAGAATTCCGTGAGATACCGGTAACCAGAGATAATATTACGATACCAACTATTGAAACTGAATTGCGTGATGACGTATTTATCATTAAGCTTTACAGTTTTAATGCTATTGCTGAAATGAAAATGCAGTTAGCACTTAGAGAATATGTGGAAAGTGATGCTACTAAATTAATTCTTGATTTACGGGGTAATCCTGGTGGATTTTTACAAAGTGCGGTGGCAATTTCTAGCTATTTCTTGCCAACTGGAAAAGTAATCGTTAGAGAAAGTTTTGCTGATAAAGAAGACCAAATTCATAGAAGCTCTGGAAAAACCCTAGGTTATAGACATCCAGAAAAAATGGTAATTCTTATTAACCGTGGTTCAGCCTCAGCTTCTGAGATTCTCGCTGGTGCACTATCTGAGCATGGTGTCGCTACACTGATTGGACAAACATCATTTGGTAAAGGTTCGGTGCAAGAGTTAGTTAAATTACCAGACAATTCATCATTAAAGGTGACCATTGCACGATGGTTAACTCCACTTGGAACATCAATTTCTGATGGTGGTCTTAAACCAGATTATATTATTAATGTAACTGAAGAAGATCGATTAAATGCTATTGATCCACAATTAGAATCGGCCATAATATTCCTTAATGGTGGTGACATATCCACTAAAGAAATAGTTGCTGAATAGCTTTTACTTTGATGCCCACCGAAGTTTTGGTATGATTACTGCCATAATTAGGTAATAGACAGATTTATGAAAGTAATTTTATTGCAGGACGTCGCAAAAATCGGACAGAAGTATCAAATAGTGCAGGTTCCAGATGGTTATGCATTTAATAAATTGATTCCACAAAATTTAGCAAAACCTGCTACTCCGCAGAACGTTAAACAAATAGAGAAACGCGCAGCGACGTTAGCGGAACAAAAAGAATCAGGTGATCAGTTTTTTGCAGCTGCAATTGAGAAAATGACTGCAGAACCGCTTAAGATTGAAGTCGAACCAAACGAGCAAGGTCATTTATTTCAAGCCGTTCATGCTGAGGACGTAATTAAAGCTGCTTCAGCGGTCGGTGTCGAAATTACTGCAAATCAAATTGTATTTGCTTCACCAATTAAAGAAGTTGGTTCACATACTATTACATTGTCTAATGGTGAGAAAAAATCTGAAATAACCATCGAGGTTGTTAGTAAAAAGTAATAATTATGGCCAATTATAAACAGGTATTAGTTTTATTTGGAATTTGTATCGCCTTGGTTGTCGGTCTAGCATACTGGGCGGCGGATGATAAGTCATCATCTTCAGAATTGTCTTTTAGTGATTTTTTATCAGATAAAGAAGTTAAACCGCTAACTT
Organism: Candidatus Kaiserbacteria bacterium; assembly: GCA_020428895.1. Lineage (GTDB taxonomy): Bacteria > Patescibacteriota > Minisyncoccia > Phycocordibacterales > UBA918 > OLB19. The sequence goes on along the minus strand of JAGQLZ010000058.1, from coordinate 2,251 downwards.
TTGAAGACGTTGGTAATACCAGACTAAATTCACCATTGGTGGCAGAAGAATTGGAAATTAATAATCCTAAGACAGTAAACACTATGAACCCAATAGCAGTTTTTAATACTTCACTTGGAGTATTTAAGATAGAATTATTTGAAGATCAAATGCCAATTACCGTTGGTAATTTTACTAAGCTTGCCGAAGATGGTTATTACGATGGAATTAAGTTTCATCGAATAATAGAAGGTTTTATGATTCAAGGTGGTGATCCTAATACAAAGACTGAAAAAGTCGAAACCTACGGAACTGGTGGGCCTGGCTACACCATACAAGATGAATTTGTAGAAGGTGAGTTACTTACCAATACTCGTGGAACTATCTCAATGGCTAATACCGGTCAGCCAAACTCAGGCGGTAGTCAGTTTTTCATCAATACTGCTAACAATGAACGTTTAGATTTTGATAAACCACCAGCTCAGTCTAAACACCCAGTATTTGGTCGAGTAGTTGAAGGAATGGACGTGGTAGATGCTATTGAGGCAGTTGAAACAATTCCTGGTCCTGATCGACCGGTAGAACCAGTAGTGATTGAGTCACTGGTAATTGTACGTGGCAGTTAATAAATAATACCAGCTATATAAACAAAACCCGCACATCTATCGATGTGCGGGTTTTGTTTAGGTGAGAGATGCTCACACTTAAAGTTTGTTTAGGCAGTAACAATATCAACAGCCTTTTTAGAAACCACTTGTCCGTTAAATCGCTTCTTTCGAATGTTTCGAAAAGCAACGATACCGTCGGTGGCTGCAAACAGTGTGTGATCACGTCCAACTTTTACGTTTTTGCCTGCTTCAATTTTGGTGCCACGCTGACGAACTAGGATTTCTCCAGTCTTAACAGCTTGACCATCACCACGCTTCACTCCAAGAAACTTTGGTTGTGAGTCACGTAGGTTTTTTGATGAACCACCGGCTTTTTTCGTTGACATAAAGTATAATAATTACGTGAATTAACGCGGGTGAGTATACGATATATGTACGAAAAACTCAAGTCTTTTTTATCTGATGATACCGTCTATCCATCACTAATTTTGGTGTTAGTAGGGATAATATCCTTTGGTTTAGGCCGTATTTCAGTCTCTGACATTAGCAACAATAGTCATACGGAAGCTTCTATATCTTTGTCTAATAAAGAAATAGAGACTACTCAGGATTTGCATAAAAATGATAAATCAGCCGTGGCAGTTGTAGCTTCAAAAAATGGCACTAAATATCATAAGTTAGACTGCCCAGGAGCCAATCAGATTGCTGAAAAGAATTTGATTGAATTTGCTTCCGTGGAGGAAGCTAAAGCGGCCGGATATACACCGGCCGCTAATTGTCCAAGTCTTTGAAGTCTGTTTTTACATTAAAAACTTTTTACGTACATTAGTTCTGGTTGGTTCTGGAATTTGGGATATTACCGTAACCAATACTTCTTTAGGAATTCTACTTATCATTCTGTTTAGTAATGTGTCACTTGCAAATGTTAACGCTACACATAATTCATCCCAACCATGAAGTTTTGCATTGACCTCAGGGAACTCTTTTTCAAAATACCCGCTATTGATTAGTTTTGCACGGGTCTCTTCACTGTGTGATTTAGCCATAAGAATAATCATCAATGAGCTAAGTCGAGAATTTTGATTATCGTCAACTTTCTGCAAGAAATCATCTTCATGATTTCTTGCAAAAATGACACACCGATCAATGAAGGCTTCAGCTTCACCGTCAATGTTTAGACCACGAAGAATGTCAAAAACCACTGGCGGGGCTTTGTCTTCACAGATGATGAAAGTCATTTTTACTCCCACGTATCTTTTCTATATTTAGTTATAGTCTTATGAATCAGATGTGTCAATTACCATTTAATTGGTTTTTGATTATTTTTTATCAAGTAAGCATTGCACTGACTGAAGTGTTTACAGCCAAAGAAACCATTGTAAGCAGAAAGTGGGGAAGGGTGCGCGGCTTCTAACACTAAATGTTTAGTTACATCGATATTCCTACCTTTTTCTTTAGCGTAACGACCCCATAACATGAAAACTAATTTATTTTGTTTTTTTGAAAGAGTTTCAATTACAGTATCTGTAAATTTTTCCCAACCAAGTTTTTGGTGAGAGCCGGCTTCGCCGGCTCTCACCGTAAGAGTAGCATTAAGTAACAATACACCTTGTTTAGCCCAGTGCTCGAGGTTACCACTGTCGACAATTTTTACACCGATATCA
>JAGQLZ010000057.1 GCA_020428895.1 Candidatus Kaiserbacteria bacterium | reverse complement strand
CACCAAGATTATAGTCTGTGTTACAGACCAAAGCCTCACTGCCGTCGTCTTTAACTCGATCGATTGAAACGCCGTCAATACAATCATAAAAAATAAAGAAATTACCAGCTTGCGGAGCTTCGTTCCACGTTACTCGTACAGTTTCTTCTGATTTAATAACATCGGAGTTTGTGGTAGTAAGTAAATCAAAGTCAGCGTGAGACCTAGTCTGGTAAACGCTATCAGCCACAGAAGCTAGGGAAGAGAAAGCACTGGGTGCTATTTTAACAATTTGAACACCTAACCAAGCTATTAAAACGGTTATTCCTAGTAGTCCAACAAGCGCAAAACGCTTGAGGATTGTCTGCTTTTTAGCTTCACGGTTTTGATCTGTCATAATGTCGCAAAAATACCACTGGCATAGCCTACAAGTCAATAGATTTCTATTTGACAAACCTTAATATATATGCTATCGTTTCAAACTACATTAACTATTTTATGGCTTCAATTTTCACACCCAAGTCAATAGATGTCGTTACTGATTCAATATTAGATCGCAAGTTAGCGTTTATTGGCGTATTCTTCGTGGTTTTTACAATAAGTTTTGCTATTTTATATGCTTTTGATTTTTATCCAGAGTTAGTTTCTAAAGACAACTTTGAACCAGACGAGGTTTCTGAAGTCGAAGAAGGTGATGAAATATTCACTGATGAAGAAAATGTTTCTGCATCATCAGTAATTAATGATGAGCTAGAAAAAACCGAAGTTGTTTTCACCGGTGATGAGCTACCACGTAAATTAATTCTTGATTCTCTTGATAGAGAAATAGATGTTTTAAATCCCAAGTCACGTTTGATAACTGAATTAGATGCTGCACTTTTAAATGGGGTGGTTCGACATCCAGATTCTGCAACCTTTAATAACGAAGGTAATATTTTTATTTTAGGTCATTCTAGCTATTTACCTCAGGTTTTTAATAAAAATTTTCAAGCCTTTAATGGTATTCAAGATTTAGAGTGGGGAGATACCATACGAATGCAGTCTGCAGATACCGAATATGTATACCGCGTAGATAAGGTTTATCACGCTAAGGCCAATGAGCTAACTGTACCAATTGCTGATACTGGTCCAAAGCTTACGTTAGCCACTTGTAATAGTTTTGGCTCAAAAGATGATCGTTATATCGTGGAGTCAACTCTAATCAGTAAAAAGCCCTTGTAGATGGCTAGTGTATTGACTTTTACTGATTATAATGTTATTATAAAAAAATAGCATTGCGGGACTCTAATCTTAGTTTAGAGTAACCAAAACTGAACTCTAGTACTTTAAATAGCCTGTTCTTGAAAGCGAATTATTTCGTGTTTGTGTGCTTTATTACTCTCGGGTGCAAATCCGCAGGTGGGAGTATCAAACTTACAAACGAATACAATTTTATTATTGATTATGAATAAAAAAACAATCATTAAAGCATCAACATTAGCGGTGATCGGTATGGTCGCTACTTTTGCTATGTTTGTGGCCGGATCTTATGATCCATATAATGAGTTATCAGTACTTTCTACTGACTCAGCTTGTGCCAGTGTTAGTGGAGGCTCTGCCCATGTGTCTTCAAGTGAGACAGCTGTCGGCATAATTAAGTGGGATGAATGGGATGAGAACTGTTATGAAGAAGCTCCAAAAGTTCCATCATGTCCTTATCCTAAAAAAGAAAATCGAACCATTGTTAAATTCAATGATCGAATTCGAAGTGATAAAGGCTATGACCGTTCGGTTACAGATATCGAGTCTGTAAATCTAGAAGCCGGTACTTACCAAGTATTTTTAGCTTCATGGGACGGATACATTGGTCGTGAGTCGGTAACTCAACCACTTGAACAATGGACAGCCGTACTGACTGGCGGTGGTAACAATATCGCTGAAACTTCAGCTGTATCGGATATTCCTGATAAAGTTCGTGAAGCTTTAGTAAAAGAAAAAGTTGAAAACGAATTTGTACTTACTCAATCAGTAAATGGTGTTTATGCAGAACATGTCTATCTCGGTAAAGATAAAAGTCCGAACAGCGTAAATCCGATTTGTGCAGTTTTTGACAAAGTTGAAGATCCAAAAGAGTGTAAACTTGAGCTCAAGAAAGAAGTTGATAAAACTTCAGCCAAGCCAGGTGAAGTAATTGAGTACACAATCAAAATCAAGAACGTAGGTACTGCCGATTGTACTGGTGGTGGCGTGCGAATTTATGATGAGCTAGACCGAGGTCTAACTTTTGTAAATTCTACTTACACTAGTAACATAAATGCTGGCTACGGAAATGATCCTCTGTACACAGAAAGAACTCGAACTCTACGTTGGAATGGTAATACTCTAAATCCGGGTGAAGAAGGTACGATTGTAGTTCAGGCTAAAGTGTCAGAACCAAATAGTTGTGGTGACTACAAAGTAGAGAACCAAGCTAAGGCAACTGCAAAGGAACTAAATAACTTCAATGACTACGCATACTCAAATAAAGTAAAAACTGATGTTAATAAAACCTGTGCGGTTGATCCAGTTTGTAAGTCATTTACTGCCTCACCAAATTCATTTAACAACGGAACTGGCGGAACTGTAAAACTAACTTGGGATACAGAAAATACCGAATCAGTATCAATTGATAATGGTGTAGGATCTGTATCAGAAGACGGAAACATCAACGTAAACGTAACTGACGATATAACCTATACACTAACTGCTACTGGAAATGGTAAGTCTGTAACTTGCCCAGCTTCAGTAACGGTAACTGAGCCGGAGCCAAAAGAGGTAAAAATTATAGCTGATAAAGTTGTCTGTACTGAAGAAGCTGATTTGCCAAACTGGGGTGCTGCTGGTGGTCCAGATATTACAGCTAACACAGCTGCTAATTGGGTAGCTACTCATTCAAGCTGTTCTCTTGCTTCAGATTGGGAATTTCAGTGGGGTCCAAGTTCAGTAAGTAATCCAGGTGATTCGTTTGTAGGTAGAGCTGGTTCTGGTTGGGTAAACTTTGGTGGTAGTACAAACCTAAACGGTAGAACTTCAACTGAAGTAACTCTTAATAGTTCAATCGGTGATAGAATTTGGGTTCGCGAAGTTTTAAAGAATGGATATATTCCATTTACTTACCTAACTAACAATAAGTCAAACGTAGATAATGTAACAGCTGAAATGTACTGTCATTCAGATGTTAAGAACTATGATAACTATGACTTCATCTCTAATCCGGTAGCTGGTGAAACATACCACTGTATAGCTTTCAACTCACCGGTAAGAATTGATACTCCTGATCCAGTTTGTAAGTCATTTACTGCCTCACCAAATTCATTTAACAACGGAACTGGCGGAACTGTAAAACTAACTTGGGATACAGAAAATACCGAATCAGTATCAATTGATAATGGTGTAGGATCTGTATCAGAAGACGGAAACATCAACGTAAACGTAACTGACGATATAACCTATACACTAACTGCTACTGGAAATGGTAAGTCTGTAACTTGCCCAGCTTCAGTAACGGTAACTGAGCCGGAGAATACTTTACCAGAATGTGTGTCATTCACTGCTAGTCCAACTGCTTTTGGTGAAAACGGTGGTACTTCAAAGTTAACTTGGAATACTTCAAGAGCAACTGATGTAAGTATTGATAACGGAATTGGTAAGGTTTCTGAAGACGGTTCAATGGATGTGTCTATAACTAAAAATATTACTTACACTTTGACCGCTAAGGATGCTGATGGTGACACTGATCAATGTAGAGTGTCTATGACAGTTGAAGAAAAATCAGAACCGCTAAGTTGTGAGTCTGATGTAGATTTCACAATCTCAGATACTAAGGTAGATAAGGGAGATAGTATTACTCTAGATTGGAATGTAAGTTCACGAGTTACTGAAGTAAGTATCGATCAAGGTATTGGTTCGGTTGCTAACACTGGAAATAAAACTTTCAGCGTTGACGATGACACTACCTACACTCTAACAGCTAAAGCTGGTAGTGAGACTGTAAAATGTTCAGTATCAGTTGATATGGATGGTGGCGGTGGCGGTGGTAGTTCATCACCACGTTGTGAACTTGAAATTTCTGACCGAAAAATTAAACGCGGTGAAGAGATTACTATTAGTTGGGATACTACTCGAGCTACTGAGGTAACTCTTTATGACGATAAAGATAAGATTTTGTTCACTACAAATGATTATCTAAATAAAGATAAAGAAGATTATTATGATGGTTCTATCGAAGTTAAACCAACTCGAGATACTGAATATACTTTGATAGCTGAACGCGGTAGTAAAGACAAAGTTTGTCGAGTTGATGTTGAAGTAGAAGATGGTACAGAAATTGTAATCATCGAAGAGCGAACCCAAACACCATTAGTGGCTGGTATCTCTCTAACTTCAGTTCCGTATACTGGATTTGACGCTGGTCCACTACTAACTATGTTGTTCTATCTAGTCTTGATGACTTGGGCACTATATATCGCTTATGTGATTGTGGTTAAGAAAAACATGTTTGTTACAGCTGGCAATCCAATCGATAAGGTAACCATTGCTGAATCTCAAGAAAGCATTAGTCCACAATCATTTGTGAAGGCGGTGACTCCACCGGCACCATCAGTGGTAAAAAATGTGGTACCGGCTAATCTGCCAGTTAAAGAAACTGCTTCAGTTGTTGGTTATACTCAAACTGTTTCTACTCCAACTTATGTTACTGAAGAAGCGGTTAAAGCAATTGAAGATAAAGCTCACATCAACGGTACATTACTTTCTAGTGATGCGATTCGTGAGTTTCTAACTTTGACTCAAGGTAGTGAAGATTCAGAAGCGGTACTAGATTGTGTTTTGTCTGCTGCTAAAGTTAAATTCCCAATGGAAGATGGCTGGGTTGTGTTAAATCATGACAAGATGGCTAGTCTATGTGCTGAATGTATGAATGAGGCACCAGCTACAAAAGCTCAAGTTAGTATTCCGACAGGTTCAGGTTCTCTAGCAGAATCTATCGTATCCGGAAATATTACCGCTGCTTATGCACTGATTGGTCATCGACCAATGGTTGCCCTAGCTGATGCTTCAGCTGATTTAGATGCTCTTTACCGAGCTCGAAAGGGTGAGACTAATGAAGTTTCTAATCTTTTAAAGTCAGCGTCTGCTACTTTAACAGATGAACAAATTAAAGATGCTATTACTGCTTTAACATCAGCTTTAGATGGTACTTATGGAAGTGAGGCTGAGGCAGTGAAGATGGCGATTATGAAAGCTGTTAAAGCGGTTGCGTAAATCGTAAAGCAAATATAGCTTCATAGAAGCACGAAAAAACTGGCCTTAAGGCCAGTTTTTTCGTGCTTGTTTTACCTTATTACATTATCTTTGCCTCAATCTCGGCCAATAAATGATTACCAACTTTATCCAAAGTAACTTGTTTTCCTTCACCGGTACGAGCCTCTAAGGTGACATTTTTAGCAGCCACTTCTTTGTCACCAATAACAATGAAATAAGGAAGTTTTTCCTGCTTGGCGGCCCTTATCTTTTTGCCCATAGAATCTTTACCGTCATCTAGCTTGGCTCTAATACCAACGGCCTGAAGAGTGGTAAGGACTTCTTTTGAATACTTCATATGACTGTCACTAACCGGAATGATTCGGACTTGTTCAGGAGCTAACCAGAGTGGGAAGTGGCCACCAAGATGTTCAAAAAGTACAGCTGCAAATCTTTCGATTGAACCCATAATGGCACAATGAATCATCACAATTCTCTCTTTCTCACCGGCCTCATTGATACATGTTAAATCAAATCGTTCTGGTAAGTTCATATCCAGCTGAATGGTAGCTACTTGATGTTCGCGTCCAAGTGAGTCACTGGCCATAAAGTCTAACTTTGGTCCATATAAAGCCGCTTCACCAGAGACTTCAAAAGCGTCAGCCTTACGTTCTTTAGCAATGTCTCGAAGAGCATTTTCAGCATTTTCCCAGATTTCCTTAGTACCCAAATAATTTTCCATATTCTCTGGATCGTGGAAGGAGAGTCTTACACGTAATTTATCAAATCCAAATACACCGTAGAAAGTATCTACAATGTCCCAAATCCGAAAGAATTCATCTTTGACTTGTGAGTGGCGACAAAATACATGTGAGTCATCTTGGGTAATTGATAATACTCTGGTTAGACCACCCAGCTCACCAGATTGTTCATCACGATAAACCATTGTGGTTTCAGCGTAGCGTTGTGGCATTTCTCGATAGCTATGAGGCTTACGGTCAAAGATTTGAGTATGGTGTGGGCAATTCATTGGTTTTAAAGCATACTCTTTACCTTCACGGGTTTTAATTCGAAAGAGTTCATCGCCAAACTTGTCCCAGTGTCCAGAAGTTTCGTACAAATCTTTTTTGGTGATATGAGGAATCGTTACCCGTTGGTAACCGTGAAGACTGCGTAACTTCCAAATATACTCATCAAGCAAGTGGCGAACGATGGTACCGCGCGGAGTCCAAAGTGGTAGCCCTGACCCAACTAATTCTGAAAAAGTAAATAAGTCTTGATCTTTACCAAATTTTCGATGGTCACGTTTTTTAGCTTCTTCGATTTGTGTTTCGTACTCTTCAAGTTCTTCTTTGGTTTCAAATGCCAGCCCATAGATGCGAGTGAGCATAGGATTTTTTTCATTGCCACGCCAGTAAGCACCAGCAATTTTGTCTAGTTTAAAAGTATCGGTGGCTATTTCTTTGGCTGGATTTTCAGTATGACCGCCGCGACACAAATCGGTAAATTCTGCCTTGGTGCCTCTGCCGGCAGTGTAGAGGGTTATTTTTTCACCTTTTTCAGCAATTTGGTTAATTAGCTCTAGTTTATAAGGATTGTCTTTATATATTTCTCTAGCTTCCTCTGGGGTAACTTCTTTGTGTTCAAAATTTTGCCATGCACTAAGCATCTTACGCATGTCTTTTTGAATACTCTTGAGATCATTATCACCGGGAGCTTCACCTTCAGTAAAATCAATATCGTAATAGAAACCAGTATCAATCGCTGGCCCGAGGGTGAGTTTGGCATGAGGGTATTTATTAATCACTACTTTAGCTAGTAAATGAGCTAAAGTGTGACGTTTGTGTTCTAGTTTTTCATTCATAAATAGATTTTTAAGTAATCTGGCTGTAAAGCAAAATAAGGAAACATTTGCAGTCGGCGATCGTAGACGAAACTGTTGAGTCTTTTGTTTTACAGATAGATTGCGTACGTTCAGACCCATATTTCACTTCTCTCAGCTAGTCCTCAAAACAGGTATTGTTTTTGCGGATGCTTCGTGAAGCGAAGTGCAAGTCTTCACTTCTTTAATAATAAAAACGTCCGAGTAGATACACGAAATTCGTGTGCCTACTCGGACGATCTTGATCGCGGTTCCACCGAGTTTCTGACAAATATGTTTGTCAGCACTTAATTTCTCAGATTAGGGAAGTTTATCTTCCAGCTACAGCTCGACGGTTGGTAGGCGTCACAATCTCTGATTCTTAAATAATACATTCTCATAAAAAAATGTAAAGAAATAAATAATTTTGCTTAACAAACCAGTAACTTTAAGTTATATAAAAGGTAATTAAAAATTATGCCGAGCGCTTGGTAGCGCTCGGCATAAGGGATAGAACGGACAATTCTATTTGCAGTAGAGAGCAAGAAGAGCATCAAGTCCACGTGTGGCTTGTCGAGAAGCCTCAGCAGCTTCTTTGAGAGCGAGTAGTTCCGTTTTACCTGATTCAGCGTCAGGAAGTTTGCGCCCTTTTTCTGCGGCGTATTTTTCTAACCAAATAATAGTGTCGTCTGGTCCAGGCATCTATTTATCCTCCATGATGCTATTTTCTACTGTTTAAATTACTCTGTCTTGGTATTTTGGTCAACCTCAGGAATGATTTGTTGCTCGGGGTCTAGGGACTTTACTCTGTCAATTAAAATACTAGGTTCTTCATTACGAATATTTAATTTACCTTTTATAGCAATACATTTACCTACTTGAAGTAAATTTCGGAAATTTTGGTAGACCTCAGGAAAGGCCACCATCTCAATAGCACTGTGTTGATCAACCAATTTTATAAAAGCCATTCGGTCACCTTTTTTGGTTAAAAGTTCTTTTACAGAATCAACCAGACCAGCGGTAACGGTTTGACCTTTAAGTTTTAGGATGGCTAGTTCTTGTTTTTCTTCAATAGCGGTTTTTATGTCACCGATAAGGGTTCGCTTTTTTATCTCTGTTTCATGAGCATCTAGTGGATGTCCTGAAACATACACACCTAGCAAATCTTTTTCCCACTGAAGTTTTTGTTCTTTTTTAGCCGGTTCAGTTTCTGGTAATACTAGTGAATCTTCGACATTTATTATTGAACCAAACAAAGAATCTTGACTGGCTTCCTTGCCAGCAATATGTTCCTTGTTAAAACCAAGTAGTTGATCGATGGCTTGGTACATACGACCACGTTCTTCAAAACGATCTAAGGCACCGGTCATGATTAAGGCTTCGACTGATTTTTTATTTAAATTTTTGTCATGAATCCTAGACAGAAAATTAGCTAGGGAGGTGAACGGTCCGTTAGTTTTACGTTCTTCGATAATGGCGTGAGCGATACCGTTACCAAAGTTTTTAATGGTTGTTAAACCAAAACGAATTTGATTTTTACCGGGAACGACCGAGAAATCGGCAAAAGATTCATTAATATCTGGTGGTAAAACAGGAATGTCCATTCGGTCACATTCATGAATAATAGCAGAAATCTTTTCTACATCACCAGAGTCAGCCGTTAGCACAGCGCTCATGTATTCAACCGGATAATTAGCCTTCATATAAGCCGTTTGGTAGGCTACTCGGCCATAACTAGCGGCGTGGGCTTTGTTAAATCCATAAGCAGCAAAAGGCTCAATAAGCTCCCATAATTTCTGGGCTTTTTGCTCAGTTAAACCATTTTTAATAAAC
>JAGQLZ010000056.1 GCA_020428895.1 Candidatus Kaiserbacteria bacterium | reverse complement strand
AATCCTCAAATTTTTCTTAGGGGAAAAATCTAACGGATCGGCTCCTAAATATAATCTCTGCGCTCCTTATTACAGGGCCTAGAACGGAATATCTTCAGGATTGATCTCTTCCTCAGGATAATCCGGTGTTGCTGGCGCTTTGTCATTCTTAGCACCGGTATCTGTGGTTGGGGCTGAAGCTCCACCGCCACCTCCCTTTGGTCCAAACTGTACCCGATCAGCCACTATCTCAGTTCGGTACTGCTTAACACCGTCCTTGTCCCAACTACGTGTTTGTAGGCGACCTTCAATGAAAGCACTATTGCCTTTTGATAAATACTTAGAACAGTTCTCAGCCTGCTTTCCAAAGACCACAATATTATGATAATCAACCGCTTCTTGGCGATTACCATCTCGGTCATTGTAAATGCGATTAGTAGCTAGTGAAAATGAACACACTTGCATACCGCTTGGTAGAGCTTTTAGTTCTGGATCTCGGGTTAAATTTCCGTAGATCATTGCTTTATTAAGGTACATAGTTTGATTGGTTAGATGATTAGTGTGCTATTAAGCATCATCCTTTTTGGTAGTTTCGTCAAGATTAGCATCAATAGCTATAGACTCTTCAACCTCAACTTCCTCTTCATCTTCATCTTCATCATCAGAATCTGCTGGTATAGCATCTACTGTTTCAACCTTTTTTATATCCAAAGCTTCGTGAAAACGAAATGGATGAGCTTCTTCATCTTTAGTAAGTTTTACCAATAGGTGTCTAAGGATATTTTTTTCTTCCTCAACAGCTTCGGTTAGTTCTTCAACTTTAGATGACTCTAAATGAAAACGAACCCAACCAAAATAAGCACTGGTGAACTTACGATTTCTTCCCTCCATGTGCTTTACAATTTCGTAAGCAAGGTCAAATCGCTTGGCTTCTTCTTCATCGAAGATTTCCCCACCAATCTTGGTAATTTTATTTTTGAGTTTTGATATAACCTCAGATACTTCCCCTTCAGCAACCGTTGGAAGTACGTGGAAGGCTAGCTCGTAACCAAAAAGCTCTCGCTCATCAGTTACTGCAACCGCCTCGGCTGCTGGCATCGTTGTTTCTGACATAATCGTCTTAAACTATCTGATAACGGGTGCAAAAATACCACAAAAATCAATCTAATTCAAGGAGAAACTTCGTGATATACTGATTCGCGTATGAATAAGGAGTCTGCGCACGATCTAGACCACAAAAATCACCACAAAGTAATGCCACTTGATCGGTTTATTTTATTGATATTAATTGTAGTTATTGTTGGTGTAGCCACAGCTGTTTTCCTAACCTATAAATTAGTTAACGTAACAGATGAAGCAGAAAATCTAACTCACGAACTCAACCAACTAAACGTTAATTTGCTCAACACTCAAAATAACCTAGAACAAGCCAGCACCACAATCGCCGCTCTTAAAAATCAGTTAGACCTGACCGAAGAAGAGTTAGCTGAACTAGAAGATGATTACCGTCGAGAAAAGAAAAAGAATGATGATTTTGAAGACCAAATTGATAAAATTGCTGGTACTGTCGGTACTCTAGATAAACTTTCTAAAACTGATAAGGAACTGCTACAAAAATACTCCCGAGTTTATTTCTTAAACGAAAACTTTATTCCTTCTGATATTGATAAGATTAATAGTCGGTACATCTTAGATGGCAAGAGTGACCAATACTTCCATGGTGATGCTCTAGAATTTTTAGAAGACATGCTTGATGAGGCCAAGGATGATGGTATTGAAATCAAAGTTATTTCCGCTTACCGTTCTTTTGATCATCAACATGAACTAAAAGGTCAATATACCCAAACCTACGGTGAAGGCTCTAATACTTTCTCCGCAGACCAAGGATATTCTGAACACCAACTTGGAACAACTGTTGATTTAACTGACCCAAATACCGGTGGCACTTACGGCTCTTTTGAAAATACCGAAGCTTACAAATGGCTACTGGATAACGCTTATAAATTTGGTTTTGTTCTGTCTTATCCAGAGAATAACAAATTTTATATATTTGAACCGTGGCACTGGCGATTTGTTGGCGTAGACTTGGCTCGTGACCTTAGGAAGGATAATGCTCACTTCTACGACTGGGAACAACGAGAGATTGATAAATATTTAATTAAGATTTTTGATTAGTAGTTATTATTTATAATCTCAAACCTCTCAAGTTATAATAGCAACGTGAAAAAGTTGTTAAAAAGATTTTATTTATATTGTGAAT
>JAGQLZ010000055.1 GCA_020428895.1 Candidatus Kaiserbacteria bacterium | reverse complement strand
TCGCAATACTGAGAATTTAAAATGTTTGGATTGTTTTAAAAAAAGTAAAGGGTAATATATGATTTTAAAAGGCCGGAAGCTATCGCTTCCGGCCTTTTATTATCAACTTTATTATAAGTATTTTTTATATACCGCCACACTTAACTCTCCACTTGGTTCTAGATACGCCCAGCGTACCTTATGTATTGCGTCAACGCTGTGTTCACGTAGTAGTGAAAGTAAATCTTCTTCAGTTAAGTTTTCACGACCAAGAACTCCGTCAATAATCTTTCCTCTATCAATAATAATTTGCGAATGACCGTCTATCAATTTATTGGCAAATTTGTAGCGTGATGAAGCTTCATCAAGCAACCAAACAATAATTGCTACAGCTGTTATAGCTACCATTGAAGTAATGAAGTTTACTATTGATTCAGGGTAAATCATTACGTCACCAACGGCAGAACCAAATGAGATAATTAGTAAAAGATCAATATATGAAAGGTGGGAGAGTCTTTTTCGACCAAGTAGGCGTAGTAATATTAACGCCCACAAAAATATACCGATAGTTCTAAATATAATAATAACTGATTCGTTTGAAATGAAATCCATTGGTAAATGATATCATTACAGTATTGCTATGGAAATAACCAAAGACAGTAAAGAGCTTGCAAAAGTTTGGGAAAAGCTAGTTAATCCCCAGACTATTTATGATGAATGTGAATTTAGGTTGGCTTTTTTTGATAGTCAAAAAGAAGAGATTATGGGAGTGGTGGATTCTTTGTCACAACCAAATGTTTTATTACCGTTACAAAAAAATATAGCCACTGAGAAAGTTACTTTTATTTCGACACCATTTATGGAACGGAATCAAGGGTTTTGTACTGAGGGCAATGAAAATAAATTGTTAGATATTTATACCCAAGTTGCCAGTAACTACGAGCAGTATCGCTTAGATGATATAGCTGTATCTGATCCTGTTACTCAGACAGATAGGTGTATAGAAGATGAGAATTATTACGTATATGACGCTCTTAAAGTTGGTTTAAATAATTTAAGTGAACTACCGAGTAAAATGCCCAAGCGGCGACTCGGTAGACAGCTAGAAACGGCATTAGGTTACCTTGAGTCCAAAGTAAATATTAAATCCGCTTCATTGGGAGAAACATTCTTAGTTATAAAAAATATCACTAAAGATCGTTTTGGTTCAGATTCATGGCTGGAAGATGATCATATCCAAAGTGGCGCATTGTCGTTAACAAACCTGCCAACAAAAAATAAACTTGAAGTTTATTCATATATATTAGAAATGAATGACAAACAGATTGGTGGTCATATTGGCGTTTCTTACAATGATGTTTATTACGCTCTTTTTAGTGGAGCACATTATCTTGATGAATTAACTGAGTTGCCAAAATTAGTACATATATTAAATTTTAAAGCTTTGCTCGATGCTGGTTTAACAAACTTAGATACAGGTCTAGGAGACTGTGGCTGGAAAGAGAATTGGGGATTTGAATCAGTGGCACAGTACAAGTTTCTAAATTAGGAGTATAATTATGGTATGAATTTAGAAACTACAAAACGTAATTATCTGTTTGTTTCATCAAGCGCATTACATATTGATTGTGCTCGAAAAATCGTAAAGGAAGGCCATGAAGTAAGGTACTGGATTGAAAGTGAATCTGAAAAAAATACTGGCGATGGCTTTGTTCCTAAGGTTGAAAAATGGGAACCGCATGTAGACTGGGCGGACATAATAGTATTTGACGATGTGGAAGGACATGGGACAAAAGCTGATGCTCTAAGGAAGAAAGGGAAGTTGGTTATTGGCGGTACACCTTACACTGATAGATTAGAAGACGATCGTTCATTTGGTCAGGATGAATTAAAAAAAGCCGGAATATCCATTCTCAATTACAAAGAGTTTACAAACTTTGATGACGCTATTACTTTTGTTAAAGAAAATCCTCGTAAATACGTTATTAAACCAAGTGGAGAGGCTCAAAATATTAAAAGACTTTTATTTGTTGGAGTAGAAGACGATGGTAGTGATGTAGTAAGAGTACTTGAGGCCTACAAACGGGTATGGAGTGACACTATTAAAGTTTTTCAATTACAGAACCGAGTGACTGGAGTAGAGGTTGGTGTAGGCGCTTTCTTTAATGGTCATAAGTTTTTGGAACCAATTAATATCAACTTTGAACACAAAAAACTTTTTCCTGGTGATATTGGCCCAGCCACCGGAGAGATGGGTACATCGATGTTTTGGAGTAAGTCCAATAGATTGTTCAACGCTACTTTAAAAAAGATGGAAAGTAAGTTAGCGGAAGAGGGTTATGTTGGTTATATTGATTTGAATTGCATAGTTAATAGCCAAGGTATTTATCCGCTTGAGTTTACGGCTAGATTTGGATATCCAACTATTCAGATTCAAAGTGATGGTTTGGCGATGTCGCTAGCGGACTTCTTCTATAATTTGGCTAGTGGAGACGATCAAGACATTAAGGTTAAAAAAGGTTTTCAGGTAGGAGTACGTTTGGTAGTGCCACCGTATCCATTTGGAGATAAAAAAACTTTTGACACTTACTCAAAAGATGCCACGATTGTTTTCAAAAAACCAATTTATGATGGAGTTCATATAGAAGATGTAAAGTTAGTAAATAATGAATGGCTAGTAACTGGTTCGGCTGGTGTGGCGTTAGTAGTATCTGGTCAAGGATCTACTATGCGTGAAGCACAGAAACAGGCTTACTCACGTATCCAAAATATACTAATTCCTAATATGTACTACCGGAAAGATATCGGAGATCGCTGGTATGAAGACAGTGACAAACTGCATACTTGGGGGTACTTGAGAGAAAATTAGTTTACAAAGGGGTTGATTTTAAAAGGCCGGAAGCGATAGCATCCGGCCTTTTAAAATCATATATTACCCTTTACTTTTTTTAAAACAATCCAAACATTTTAAATTCTCAGTATTGCGAGGCTGGAAAGGTAGGGAGTTAATATCTCCACCACAACCAGAACACTTCCAGTCACCAGTGAATCTTGGTTTTTCTCCAGTTGTTGGTGTGGTGTCTAAACCGTCATCTCCTTGCGGTTCGTCAACTGGCGATACTTTGTTAGGATCAAACGGTGGTACATCTCGGTCGTCTAGTTCACCACTAACGACTGGAGTGCCTTCGGCAACTCCACCAGTTGTGCCATTTTTTTCTTTAAAATAACACTCACGACAAGTTAAACCAGCTTCACTTCGAGGTTCAAAAGGTAGCTCGGTTATTGTCCCTCCACATTTACTACATTTCCAATTTCCTTGATGCATACATTTACTACTTTAATCTTATTTATTGAAATACAGTATACCTTACGTTTGGTTAGGTAGGGATAATATCTTGCAAAAAATCAATTTTTCGGGCATCTTGTTTTTAGAAAAGAAACAAGAGGTGTTAGATGTTGTTCACAATAGGTCGTCGTTTTTTTCTGATAACGATGATTATTGTCTATGAAACCCTATTTATAATGGGATCTAACATAGGCAAAGCACAGGATTCAGTTATTTCTATAAGTAATCGGGATACTTATAACTGTCCTCCGGTAAAGGTTAACCTATCAATGAGCGCTGAAACGGGAAAGGTACCGACTGTGTCCGGACTAATGGATCAAGCTATGCTTGATGCCGTAAAAGGTCGTGAACGTATACGACTTTCGTCACCGGGTGGGCTAGTTAGTTCAATCGAAGCATTAGCAAAAATAGTCAATCAAATTGAAATAACTAAATTTTGTAGAAGTGGTTGTGCTTGGCTGGTAGCAAATGTAGATATAGATAATGTTTGCATTGATGAAAGCATTAAAGTTCTAACTTTTCACACGGCCGTTCGTCAAGTTTGTAAATATTCTGGAGAAAGAGTGGTTTCCGAAAAGACAACCGAGAAATTACTTGATAGCGTTCATCCAGAATTGCGTAAAAGTCTTGAGGGGTTACTCCCAGATGAGCGACTTATTAATATAACTCGTGAAGAGTTTCTGTCTATCTATCCTGATAGGGAGTGTTAAGAGGATATGGCCCGTTTGCCGCAGCAAACGGGCCATAAATATTTTTAAAGCTTTTGTTATCACATTAAATTTGATACTCTAGTCTGCATGAATACCGAGCAAAAAATTCAAAATCTTGAAGCGGCAATTAGTCATATTCTTTCAGGATTAGGAATCCAAAAACCACTAGTGGTAATAGACAAGCCGTCAGATTTTGAGTTTGGTGATGTGGTTTGTAATGTAGCGATGCGTTACTCTAAAGAACTTGGTAAACCACCTATGGAACTGGCGGAATTCATAACAGAAGCTCTTAAAGAAAGTGAATTAAGTTATCTTGAAAAGACAGAAATTGCTACTCCAGGTTTTATCAATGTCACTTTTTCAGCTGAATTTTATAGAGATTTAATAAAAGAAATCCTGTCTCTAGGTAATAATTATGGTAAAAACGATGATCTGGCTGGTCAAAAGTGGGTAATTGAGCACACTTCACCAAATCCAAACAAGGCCATGCACCTTGGTCATCTTAGAAATAATCTGGTAGGAATGGGTTTGGTACGACTACTCAAAGCTAACGGAGCAGAAGTTATTAGTGATGCTATTGATAATAATCGAGGTATCGCTATAGCAAAGTTAATGTGGGGGTATTTATCTTTAATGAGAAAAGATCAGTCTACAGAAATTAGTATTGATAAATGGATAGAAGATAAAACAGCTTGGTATACACCAGAGGAAAAATCAATGCTACCAGATGTGTTTGTAACTGAATGTTACGTACACGCTGGTGAAGAGATTAAAAAAGACCAGTCGGTCGAGGGAATTATTCGTGAAATGGTAGTGCAGTGGGAAGCGGGAGATAAGAAAGTTCATGAATTATGGTCCTTTGTTTTAACTTATGCATATGAAGGAATGGAACGTACTTTAAATAGACTTGGTAGTTATTGGGATAATGTTTGGCATGAGCATGAACATTATCAAGAAGGCAAATCTTACGTAGAGTTGGGTCTTGAGAAAGGAATCTTTAAAAAACTTGAGGATGGAGCGGTCCTGACTGATCTTGAAGAAAAGTATGGAATACCTGATACTATTTTACTTAAAAAAGATGGTACCTCACTTTATATAACCCAAGATATCGCTTTAACTGCCAAAAAACGTGATAAGTTTTCGGCCGATCGCTTGCTTTGGGTAATTGGTCCAGAACAGTCACTAGCTATGAAGCAATTATTTGCAGTGTGTGAGCAGTTGGGAATTGGTGAGGTGTCAGATTATTCACACGTTTCTTATGGATACGTTGGTCTTAAAGATGATGATGGGGGTTTTAAAAAAATGTCATCTAGAGCCGGTACGGTACTTTTGATTGATGACTTAATAGATACAGTAAAAGAAAAAATTAAAGCTCAAGCAAAAGTTAGTGATGTAGATAATTCAGAACAGTTAGCGATTGGGGCGGTTAAGTTTAGCTTACTAAAAGCAGACCGTACTCAAGAAATAGTTTTTGATCCTGATCAGTCAGTTGAAATATCTGGGGCTTCGGGAATTTATGTAATGTATACTTACGCCAGAATTTTGTCAGTGTTATCCAAAGGTGAGAACGTTTCAGATAGTTTTAGTGCCGATTTGACAACTGGTGGAGATTTACGCAAGATTTTAATGTTTTACCCAGAAATAATTAAAAGATCTCAGAAAGATTTGTCTGTTCATCATATTGCGCAGTATTTATTGGATTTATCGTCAGCCTTTAACTCTTGGTATGGTAATGAAACTTTAGTTGATGGAAGCGAAAAAGAAGCTTACAGATTAGCTTTGGCAAAAGCAGTAGCAGTAACTATAAAAAATGGTTTAGAGATATTAGGTATTGAAACTTTGGATAGAGTTTAGTGATTTATTTCAAAGTATGGCCGGCTGGAAAACTTTCCAGCCGGCCATACTTTATTTTGATAATCACCGTCTCTTCAATGTTATAATTTCATAAACAAGTAATAAAATTATATGGCACTCATTTATGTTACGCGGGCTATCCCGCCAGTTGGTATTGATATGCTGCGTGAAGCAGGTCATGAAGTTGATGTTAGTGAAAAAGACGGAGTTTTAACCAAAGAAGAACTTCATCAAGCAGTATCAGCCAAACCATATGAAGCTGTTCTCAGTTTGTTAACCGACACTATTGATGGAGAATTTATGGATGCAGTACCAACTGCAAAAATAATTGCTAACTATGCAGTTGGCTATAACAACATTGATGTGTCAGCTGCTACAGAACGAGGAGTTGTCATCACTAATACACCCGGAGTACTGGATGATACAGTGTCTGAATTTGCTTTCTCTATGATGTTGGCTATTGCTAAACGTATCTCTGAAGCAGATAGATTTACTCGGGCAGGTAAGTACGAAGGCTGGGCACCACAGTTGCTTTTAGGAAGTGATTTACAGGGTAAAACTTTAGGTATTGTCGGAGCAGGTCGAATTGGTTCTGGTGTGGCTAAGCGAGCTAAATTTGGGTTAGGCATGAATGTTTGCTATACCGATATTAAACAATCAGAAAAATTGGAAGCTGAAGTACCATGCCAATATCATTCAACTCTTCATGAACTTCTTAAATCAGCTGATGTAATTTCCATCCATGTACCATTACTTGAGTCTACAAAACATCTGTTTAGCACAGCCGAGTTTGCAGCCATGAAAGACAGTGCGTATCTTATTAATACTTCTCGCGGTCCAGTAGTTGATGAAGTGGCTTTAGTGGAAGCTTTGAGAAATAAAACTATACGGGGAGCAGCCTTAGATGTGTTTGAAGATGAGCCAGCGTTAAAGCCAGGATTGTCAGAATTAGATAACGTTATTTTAACTCCTCATATCGCATCAGCTAGCCAAGAAACCCGTGACAAGATGTCCAGCATGGCTTCTCAAAATATCATTGATTTCATAAATGGACAGACACCAGCAAACGTTGTTGAAGTTAAATAGTCAGGCTATAAGTTATTTTTGTATATTTTCTAATACTCTCTATAGACAACAGTGGCTAAAGAGCGGTACTATTTGTTTATGTTAAACAAAATAATTTACATTTTGTTAGTTTTGGCGGTATTTTGTTTTCTGTACTTAGCAGTTGGCGGAAGCAATAAAGCCGAAGCTCCAGTAATTACAGAATCTAACACTGCTAATGTTAATGAAGAGTTGCCAGTTGATTCAAATGTGGAAGAGGATGAGGAAACTGATTCATTGTCTCCGCAAATTGAAGAAGAAGATATAGAGGTGATGGGTAATGACTACGGCATGGAGTACCCTAAGCCACTAGATCTCTAATGGTAGTCTTTTTCAACGTATACAGAAATAGTCCGGCGTTTTCTGGCTTTGCCTTTAGACACGTGTTTGTGGGATCGGTAAACTTTGTGAACAATAAATTTTTCTTCCAAAAAAGGAATTAATACGTCTTCAAAGTATAGGTACTCAGGAACACCAATAACGGGATGAATATAAGAGCTTATTTTTTTAGTGGGCTCGGT
>JAGQLZ010000054.1:11482-12742 GCA_020428895.1 Candidatus Kaiserbacteria bacterium | reverse complement strand
TGAGCAGGGAGCCGATATTCATGTCGTAGATGATGCTCCGCAAAAAGTAATGCAACCATCGGTG
The DNA here is from genome assembly GCA_020428895.1 of Candidatus Kaiserbacteria bacterium. GTDB lineage: Bacteria > Patescibacteriota > Minisyncoccia > Phycocordibacterales > UBA918 > OLB19. The sequence goes on along the minus strand of JAGQLZ010000054.1, from coordinate 12,678 downwards.
GATGCGCTAAAAGAATATGAAAACATAAAGTTTACTTTTGGTCCCTATCAAGAAAAACACTTTACCGAAGCAGACTATGTTTTGGTTGGTGCCGGTGCACCGCTTGGCTTGCCGGTTTTGGAAGCCGCTCGCGCCGCTGGTGTTCCTCTCAAACAATCAGCTGCCTGGTTTGCTGAGCTGTCCAAAATACCCATCATTGGTGTTACTGGTACGCGCGGCAAGAGTACCGTGACTCACATGATTCACCATATTCTCAGTACCGTGACTGATGGTGAGGTGTTGCTGGGCGGAAACGTTCGGGGACTGTCTAACCTTCAATTACTTAAGAAAGTTAAAGAAGATTCGATTGCAGTCATGGAGCTGGACAGCTGGCAGCTTCAGGGCTGGGGTTGGTCGAAAATGTCACCTCAAATTGCTGTGTTCACCAATTTTATGCAAGACCACATGAATTACTATCAGGGCGACGACAATAGCTTGGAAGAAGGGATGGATTTGTATTTTGAAGACAAGGCAAATATTTTCCGGTATCAAGAGGAGTCAGGAGTGCTGGTAACAATTCCAGAAGTCTTTGAACGGGCCAAAGGTCTTAAAGGTGTTACTTTATCTCAAGAAGTAATACTGGCTGATGCTTCGGTGATACCGGAAGATACCTTGCTGGCAATGCCGGGGGAACATAATCGTCTTAATGCTGCTTTAGCCCTAGAAGCTCTTAAAGCTACTAGTTTGGAAGAGGATGTGATATTGGAAGCCTTAGCTAGTTTTTCCGGAGTAGAAGGTCGTTTACAGTTGGTTAAAACGATTGATAATATTCGTATTTATAACGATAACAATGCCACTACACCACAGGCCACGGTAGCGGCTTTAAAAGCCTTAGATTTAGGTAATAAAAATATAATCTTGATTGCTGGCGGAGCAGATAAGAAAAATGATCTAACCTCGCTGATTAAAGGTATGGAAGAACATTGTAAGAAAGTAATTCTAATTCCTGGNNTTCCTGGCACTGGCACTGATAAACTGTTGGAAGAATTATCCAGCACTATCATATATGATAGTGAAAAAGTATTAATGATGGAGAACTTAAAACAGTCAGTTGAAGAGGCTAGACTGTCAGCTGAAAATGGTGACATTATTTTATTCTCACCAGCTTTTGCCTCGTTTGGAGCGTATGTTAATGAATATGAACGCAACGATGAGTT
>JAGQLZ010000054.1:0-11471 GCA_020428895.1 Candidatus Kaiserbacteria bacterium | reverse complement strand
GGTTGAGTTAATATAAAATGAAAATAGCTGGGCGCGATAGCGCCCAGCCGTTTTTGTTTTTCACCTGACTCGGGTTACACCGGTTAAGTTGTGTCCTTCGTTACCTGCGATTCCAGCATCGAGAGCTCGTTTGCTCGCTAGGTGTTCAGATTTGAAGGTGCAATGATTTTCGTTGGTAATATTCATTTCCGATATACCCAATCTTGCCATCACTACTTTGGCGGCAGCTACAAGATCCAGCTGACCTTGCTCGTAATCCAAAAAGACTTCGTCTTTACCAAGTAATGAATAGTGTTTTACTTTCTCTAGAGCATCAGGATGGTCATGTTTGAAGTGTTCTGCACTGATGCCATCGATTATGTGTACACTAACTTCTTGAGGATTGTGTCCAGGGTTGTTTTTCATCAACGCTGTCATGGCATTCTGAACGACTGAAGTTACGCAACAGCCAACACAACCACTCAAGCTGCCATTATGCCAAAGTGATGACCTGCCTGCGTGTATTACTACTACATTCGCCAACAGATCTTCAAGAACGATAGTCAGACAGTCTCTGGTCGGTACAATAACCGATTGGTTACGTCTGTTTAGTAAGACACCATCGGCTTGGTAAGCAAAGCAGCTAAACTCGATAATTTCCTGAAAACCATCCTCGGTTGAGTCACTAGGTGGCAACAAAAGACGAGTTTGTTCTGGATTCATTCCCATCTTTTCACACACTGAAATAAATTCAGGAGAATTGTATTTTGGTATTTGCTCGCGACCAAGCAATACGATATTGGTAGCTCGAGTTTGTCTAGTTGGCCAATCTGACATGATTACCCTCCGTCAAGTGTTGTTTCTGTTCCAGGTTTGATATTATTGTGATTACCAAATATGTCAAGCATTAAAATAGATCAGATTAAGAAAGTTCACTTTATTGGAATCGGTGGTATTGGCATGTCAGCTTTGGCCCGTTTGCATAAGTTTGATAAAAAGGAAGTCAGTGGCTCAGACGCTAGTGATTCGCAAATATTGTCAGCGTTAGAAGAGGAAGACATTAAGATTTTCCGAGAACAAGTTGCTGAAAATATTAGTTCAGATACTGAATTGTTCGTATATACAGAAGCCATGCCGGAAAATAATCCAGAGTTGGTAGCTGCCCGAAAAACTAAAAAACCAGTTATAAATTATTTTGAAGCCTTAGGATTGTCAGTAAATCCGTATTATTTAATTGCCGTTTGCGGAACTCACGGTAAGACCACCACGACTGCTATGTTAACTGATGTATTTGAATCAGCTGAAAAAGATCCAACGGCGGTGATTGGTTCATTACGATCTAGTACTAAGAGTAATTTTCGATCTGGTAAGAGCAAGTATGCGATTGTTGAGGCATGTGAGTATAAGCGTGATTTTTTGCACTTAACTCCAGATGTGTTGGTGATTCTAAATATTGAATATGAGCATGTAGACTACTACAAGTCATTAGCTGATGTACAATCTGCTTTTAAAGAATTTATTGGCAAGGTGCATGATAGTGGCTATATAGTGGCTAATTTAAGTGATAAAAATGTAGCTGAAGTAGTAAAAGATGCACCAGTACCGGTTTATGATTTTTCTAAAATGGTAGACCTGATAATGGAAATGCGACAACCTGGTTTACACAATAGATTCAATGCGGCCGCTGCATTAACTGTTGCAAAACAAGAGAAATTGGACATTGAAGAGGCTAAATCAGCTGTGGGTAAATTTACTGGAACATGGCGCCGGTTTGAATTTAAAGGTGATGTTAATGGAGCAATTGTTTATGACGACTACGCTCATCATCCAACTGAAATTAAAGCTACCTTAGCGGCTGCTCGAGAAGCTCATCCAGACAAAAGAATTACTGCTGTGTTTAGACCGCATACGTATTCTAGAACCAAAGAATTGTTTGAAGATTTTGCTAAATCATTTGCCGGAGCAGACCGAATACTGTTACTACCAGTTTATGCTGCTAGAGAAGAGGCAGACAAGTCGGTATCTGTGCGAGAGCTTGCTGTGCGTGCTTTAGAGTACTGCCAAGATAGTCATTATGTAGATTCGTTTGAACAAGCTCAAGATATTATTGAACAAAGTGTTGGTCATGACGATGTAGTGGTGATTATGGGGGCAGGAGACGCTACCAATTTAGCCACTCTATTGACAAAATAATAAAAAAGTAGTTTTATAATATAAGATTAAATCACACTAGGAGATTGTAGTGACATATAGAAATGAAGATGATATCGCCAACGCCGCACTTCTTGGGGACGTGTTTCCTCCTGAGTCATTGAAGGAGGTGAGAAAAAGCCCGCCGGCTTATTTCTCCTCAGAGAATGTGGAGAAGCATGATTTGGAAGCTCATGCTCCTGAAAACTGGCCGAATCTATGATGAAGAGGGCGACCCTACGGGTCGCCCTCATTTTGTAACTTTTTTTATACGAGAACTGTATAATATACTGACAATTACATAAAGCAGTATCCAGAGTATGAGGAAGGGAATTGACCCGATGATCTCGTCCGCAACCACTTCTTTAAGAAGAAAGGTGCGACATTCAACTGACGCTTGGTCAGGTAGATGCAAACAACTCCATGGATGCAGTACGTAAGTACTGCTTTTGTATTTGTATATACAAGATAAATAAAATAAATTTTATGATAAAGACAGCAGAGTGTGTGTCTCCAAAACATCCTGATAAAGTATGTGATCGTATTAGTGATGCAGTATTAGACGCTTACCTAGAACAAGATCCGAGAAGTCGTGTGGCTGTAGAGACGGTTGGTTCTCATGGAAAAATATTTGTCACTGGGGAAGTAACTTCTACTGCTAAAGGTGTAGATATTTGTGCCATAGTAGATAAAATAGTTGATGGTAAATATGATATTTCCGTTCATGTAGTTGAACAGAGTCCAGAAATTGCACAGGGAGTAGTAGGTCAAGAAGGAGCAGGTGATCAGGGGATTATGACTGGTTACGCTACTAGAGATACTGATACTTATATGCCTAAAGAGTATGAATTAGCGCGTGGACTGTGTCAGGCTGTATACAAAAAATACCCATACGATGGAAAAACTCAGGTGACTTTGGGAGAAGATGGAAAAATTTATTCGGTTGTTTGTAGCTTTCAAAACGCTCCTAAGTCTGAACTTGAGGAGTTGGTAAAAAGTGTAATTCCCGATGCTAGTGAATATCATATTAATCCAGCCGGAGATTGGAATCAGGGCGGGTTTGATGCTGACGCGGGTCTGACTGGCCGTAAAATTATTGTTGATAATTACGGCCCAGAAGTAGCAGTTGGAGGCGGAGCATTTTCGGGTAAAGATCCAAGCAAAGTTGATCGTTCAGGAGCTTATATGGCTAGGAGAATTGCGGTGGATACACTTGAGGCAAATCCAGATGCAAAAGAAGTATTGGTTAAACTGGCTTATGCAATCGGTTACAAAGAAGCCTTGATGGCAGTTGCAGTTATTGATGGGGTAGCGGAAGATGTGAGTGGGTATGATCTTACGCCAAATGGTATCAGGTCATTTTTACAACTAGATCAGCCAATATATAGCAAGACGGCTGAATGGGGACATTTTGGTCGAGGTTTTAAATGGCGGTAAATTGAAAAAAGCAAAGGCTGGTCCTACAGGACCAGCCTTTGCTTTTTTTCATGCGAGTGTTAACTTTGAACATATGGAAACTGGAAAATTATCAGTGGTAGCTACACCAATCGGGAATCTTGAGGATATTACTTTTCGAGCAATTCGAACTTTGCAGGAAGTAGATTATATTTTATGTGAAGATACTCGGGTGACTGGAAAATTGTTAGCTCATTATGAAATAAAAACTCCAACTAAACGCTATGATGCCCATGCTTCAGAGAAGGTTCATGAAGATATTATTAATGATTTAAATAGTGGTAAACATATTGCCTTAGTGTCTGACGCTGGTACACCAGGGGTTAGTGATCCGGGTGTATTGCTAATTACTCAGGCTCGAGAAGCTGACATAAATATTGAAGCTATTCCGGGTCCGTCAGCGGTAACCACAGCAGTATCAATAGCTGGTTTAAAGGGAAATCAGTTTAGTTTTTTAGGGTTTGTGCCACATAAAAAAGGCCGGCAAACTTTCTTTGAAAGTTTGCCGGCCTTTGACCACCCAGTAATTTTCTTTGAATCTACTCATCGGATTATGAAAACTTTAGATAGTTTGGTTGAAAAAAATCCAGATGCCACGGTTCATATTGGTAGGGAATTAACCAAACATTTTGAAGAAATGTTGATCGGATCGCCAGCCGAAATTAAAGAAATATTAGAAGAAGAAACAGTAAAGCAGAAAGGGGAATTTGTGGTTATTGTTTCATAAGGTAAAATAAGCCAATATTCATAACCAATTCGTGAAATGTCTCGAGAAACCCTAGTATTTTTGATTGGCTTAGTAATTGTCTTTGTACCGGTTGCGGGTATACCTGAAGATTGGAAGGTTTATATTTTATCCACCGCTGGTGCAATCTTAATGATCATCGGTTATTTTTTGCGCCGTTCCGAATATTATCGGCGTATTGATCATGGTAATGGTGAACGCGGTACCGATTCATTTATTGAAACTACCAAAAATATGTTTGATAATGAATCTTGATTAATATGTGGAAACTGGGAGTAGTTATTATATTTGCCATAATATTAATGTCGGGACTGTCTTATGGTGGTGCCGACCTTTTTCCAGTTGTTTATCAAAGTGGAATTCCTTTGCAGGCCAATTCTATAGAGGGAGATTCAGTACCTTTAGGTGAGGAAGAAGCGACTGAAGATTTAAGACAAATCGTTGAACACGTCCCATTGCCACCACAAGTAAAGGCTATTTATATGACATCTTGTGTAGCGGGGACACCAAATTTTCGGCAACAGTTGGTTAAGTTAATTCAAGAAACAGAAATAAACTCAGTCGTAATTGATATTAAAGATTACTCAGGTACAATCTCGTTTTCACCAACCAGCGAAGCTTGGCAACCAGCTTGGCAAAATGCTCGTTGTGGAGCCAGAGATATGCGTGATTTAATTACCATGCTCCATGATAATAAAATATTTGTAATCGGTCGGATTACGGTTTTTCAAGACCCTTTTGAAGCGGCCCGTTCGCCACATTTAGCGGTTAAGAAGTTGGATGGAAATACTAATTGGAAAGACGGCAAAGGTTTATCATTTATTGATGTAGCGGCCCGCGAATACTGGAATCATATCATCGAGCTGTCTGTTGATAGCTACAATCTCGGATTTGATGAGTTGAACTTTGATTATGTTCGTTATCCAAGTGACGGAAATATGCAAGATATTTCTTTCCCACACACGGCTGCCTCAGAATACGGAAATGATAAACAAGCCAACCTAGAAGCCTTCTTTAAATATTTAAACGAAGAACTGGATAAAGAAGAAAAGTTTGCAACGTATAGACACGAAGGTCATGGTCGAGCGTCTTCTACGCCATGGACATCAGCTGACTTGTTTGGTATGACCACTACCAATTATGACGATCTTTCAATTGGTCAGGTACAAGATCGGACTGTGCCTTATTTTGATTTTGTGGCACCAATGGTTTATCCATCTCATTACCCAAACAGTTTCCTAGGATTAGGAAATCCTAATGATTATCCTTACAAGGTAGTGAATTATGCTATGCAAAGTGGTGTTGATCGCCTGCGGTCGTCAACTACTCCAATGAATGGATTTACTCATGAACGGATTGGGACTTCAACTCCACCTATCTACAAAAAACCAACATACGAAGCCAGCAAGCTACGGACTTGGATACAGGACTTTGACTATGGCGGAGACTATGACGCCGCTGATGTACGAGCCCAAATACAAGCCAGTTATGATGCGGGAGTGATGGATTGGATGATTTGGGCACCAAGTAATATTTATACCAAAGCTGCTCTTAAGGCACCGAGAGTATACGAGGTGGCTACTTCTAGTGAAATCTCCCTATAAACAGGGTAGATAGTTGCATTTAAAATAGTTTTGTAATATAAAAGGAAATAGGAAAGGAGGTCAGCTCTAGTACGAAAAATTGCGTTCTCAGGAACTGCGAAAGGAGGTGATCTTAGCCAAGGAGGGGATAGGCACCCTTACAAGGAAAGGAGGAATTAATTTAAGGCGACGCTTCATCAGCGTCGCCCGCTTTATTTATATATACACATAAGCTTATTTTAAATACCTAATCAAAAGCTTCAATGAGGTATTATTAAAGAAAGTATGATTTGCCGCGAAGACAGAGACCGTGGTGTGTATGTCTGTGCACCTGGTGATGATGAGCCCGAGTATCGGGCTGGTTCGTTAATTCCGCCTTTGCGAAAGCGAATTTATGTTTCCCCATTTACACCAAAAGCCTTGGTGATAAGAAAATACAAGACACCATATTTCACTTACATAAAAGCTACAGTGGTACCGATATTTATGTTTTTGTTCGCTATTATGTCGGCTGGGGTAGGCGGAAAATACGTAATTGATCGAGCAAATTTTATGGCGTCACCAGTGGTGGTTGTACAAAATGATTCAGTAGAAAATATTTCAACTTTAAACTATGGCGTACAAGTAGCTTTTAGTAAACCAGACTTTTATAAGGAAACCCAACAGTCATTTATAGATAATGAGATGACATTCTTAGAAGCCGATCTGACCAATATGAAGTTGCGATATTTTAAGGATGGTGTTTTGATTGAAATGGTAGAAATATTATCTAAAGGTAAAGAAGGTTCATGGTGGGAAACGCCAGCTGGACTGTATGAGATTTCTTATAAAAAAGAAAATCACTATTCATCATTCGGCCACGTTTATCAACCGTGGAGCATGGCTTTTCAAGGAAACTTTTTTATTCATGGTTGGCCAACTTATAAAGACGGTACTGAAGTACCCGAAGGTTATTCTGGAGGTTGCATTAGATTATCCACTGAAGATGCCGAGCGAATATATAAATTAGTTGATACTAAAACACCAGTCTTAGTATACGAAGCAGAAACTGAGTCAGATGGATTTGTGTATGAGCCAAAAGTACCAGAATTAGTTACTCCATATTATTTATTGTCTGATATAGAAAGTGATACGGTTTTGGCTAGTAGCGATATGGAAGCAGAACCGGTACCGATAGCGTCTTTGACCAAACTCATGACCGCTTTAGTAGCGGCTGAGTACATAAATCTTGATAAAGATGTTTGGGTAACTCAGCCTAGCTTTGTTCAATCATTAATACCACGACTTGGTTCACGTAGTCGGGTATCAATGTACAGTTTGATGCAGTTGTTGTTAGTAGAATCTTCTAATGAAGCGGCCGAAGTAATTGCTGGTCAATTAGGTAGAGAACGCTTCATTGAGTTAATGAATGAAAAAGCGAAGGCTATTGGTATGCAAAATACCGTCTTTACTGATCCGTCTGGTTTGGATAGCGGTAATATTTCTACCGTTCTCGACCTACTTAGACTGACTGAATATTTATTTGAGAATCGAAGTTTTATATTAGAACTAACTGCTAATCAAGATTTACCAACCGCTTATGTTAGTGGTGAGTTTGGCGAATTGGTGAACTTTAATGAAGTAGAAGATTTAGATAATTTTATTGGTGGAAAAATCGGTGAGACTGAAGCAGCTGGACAGACCTCCATCACGCTACATAGATTATGGGTAAGAGGAGAACCGAGAACTCTAGCTATAATTTTACTTAACTCAGAACATAGAAATGAGGATGTAAACCTACTCTTTAATTATGCTTTGGAACGATTTGGCAGATAGTTTTGATATACTACAAACATGAGTTTTGACCCAGAAAAAATCACATTTTTTGCTAAGACCGATGCTCGCGGTTCGCAAACTCAGTTTGGTATAAAAGCTAAAGACCGCCAACGTCATATGTATGTGATTGGTAAAACTGGTATGGGTAAATCTACCTTACTAGAGAATATGGCGGCTCAAGATATTCAGAACGGGGAAGGGATGGCTTTTATTGACCCGCACGGTTCGGCGGCTGAAACTTTGTTAGACTACATTCCTGAACATCGCATCAATGATGTGGTGTATTTTGCACCGTTTGATACTGATAATCCAATTTCTTTTAACGTTATGGAAGACGTTGGTCCGGACAAGCGACACTTAGTGGTGTCAGGTCTAATGTCCACCTTCAAGAAGATTTGGGTAGATGCTTGGAGTTCTCGAATGGAATATATTCTCACTAACGCTTTGTTGGTTTTAATTGAGTACCCAGACACGACTTTATTGTCGGTCAACCGACTTTTTTCAGATAAAGAATATCGCAGGAAAGTTGTTGAACATTGTCAGGACCCAGCAGTTAAATCTTTTTGGGTTGATGAATTTGCCAACTATACCGAGCGTTTTGCGGCTGAAGCTTTACCAGCTATTCAGAACAAAGTTGGTCAATTTACTGGCAATCCCTTAATTCGAAATGTAATCGGACAGACTAAGTCCAGTTTTGATTTACGTAAAATTATGGATGAGAAAAAAATTCTCATCATGAATTTGTCCAAGGGATTGATAGGTGAAACCAATGCTAACTTACTTGGTTCGATGCTCACCACTAGATTGTATTTGGCAGCGATGAGTCGAGCTGATTTGCCGGTTCAGCAGATGAAGCAAATGCCTAATTTTTATTTTTATGTAGATGAGTTTCAAAGTTTTGCTAACGCTACTTTTGCTGACATTCTTTCAGAAGCCCGTAAGTATCACCTAAACTTAATAATTGCTCATCAGTACATTGAGCAGATGGAAGAAGAAGTTAGAAACGCTGTGTTTGGTAACGTTGGTACTACTATTGCGTTTCGAGTTGGGCCGTTTGATGCTGAAGTTTTAGAGACAGTCTTTTCACCAAGATTTATGGCTACTGATTTGGTTAATCTTGGGTTTGCACAGATTTACCTAACTTTGATGATAGATGGAATTGGATCACCACCATTTTCGGCTACGACCTTACCACCAGTAGAACCTCCATCATTATCGAACAAACATATAGTTATTAACGCTAGTCGTAAAAACTACACGAAACCTAGAGCGGAAGTGGAGAAGCTGGTAACTGATTTACACGTTTCTCATACTCCAGCCATGAATAAAAAAAAGGTCTCTAATGATAAAAAAAGAAGTCCAATGGCCTCTAAACAGTCAGGAGATAGGACATCAAGACCACAAAGTAGTGGCAGTAATGATAGAGTAAATAATAACGGAAATGGTAAAAATGGAAGCGATAGTAATGGTACGCCAAAGGTAGTTAATAATAGCAAGTCACTTGAGGATTTGCGGTCAGTGTTGGCCAACCTTTCTAAGCAAGATAAACCAAAATCGAATACCTCTAATAAATCTCAAAATAATGCTAAAAACGGTAGAGATGGAATAAAAACTGATAAAAAAGATAAACCCCAAGAAAATGGCTTGAAAGATGCTTTGGCTATGGCTATTGGTAAACATATTGAACCTAAAGCTGACAATGATCAAAAACCAATAGTCGATGAAAAGGCGGAATTGACATCTATGTTGGCTGAAGCCGAAGCCGAGTTTAATAAAATAGAAGAAAAGCAAAAACAAGAACCAGATCCACTTGATCCAAAGGTTATTAAAAAGATGATTAAATCACCGGGTAAACAAAATACCCCGTTTGGTTAGTCTTATGAAGAAAACAATAGTATTACTATTAGCTGGATATTTATTTAGTCCGGTGTCTGTTTTGGCAGCAGTAGTTATTTCAGAAGTAGCGTGGATGGGTGATGGTGAGTCGGCAAATAACGAATGGATTGAATTACATAATACTGGTAGTAATACAGTAAATTTGGAAGGCTGGTCTTTATCTGATGGAATGGGATTGGATATAGAACTTTCTGGGGTAATCAAGGGCGGAGATTATGAGGTACTAGAAAGAACCGATGATGATTCAGCGCTTGGTGGTGCTTTGTTAATTTATACTGGAGCATTAACAAATACTGGTGCAACTTTGAGTTTGTATCGAAGTGACGGTGGATTGGAAGATAGGGTAGTTGGCGGAGATGGGTGGGAAAATATTGGTGGTGATAATGTCACTAAAGAAACTGCTCAGTTATTAAATTCCGGCTGGTCAACCGCCATAGCGACTCCGGGTAAATCTAATCAAAATATTAGCTCAAGTCCTGACGATACTGAAGGGGAAGAAGATAGTGGGGAAACTAATTATTCAACTAAATCTACCAATAAAACAAACAAAGATGCTACACCGCTGTCTTTACCAGAGGGAGATTTAGGTTTAGCTATAGAAGCCAACAAGTTGGGTTATGTTAATCAACCAATTAATTTTTCAGTTAGGGCTGAAGACGTGGTAAAGGTGGTTAAGGAATCTTTGAATTACCATTGGAATTTTGGTGACCTAGGTACTGGTATTGGTGAAAATGTATCACATGCTTATGCCTACCCAGGCACTTATGTGGTGACAGTTTATGGCGAGTTTAGTTATCATGAAGCAGTTGCTAAAAAAGAGATAACGATTTTACCTGTGCAATTTTCTATCACCAGAAACTTAGATGGAGATGTACAAGTGAGCAGTAATTCACAGTATGAAATAGATGTGTCGGGCTATACCTTAAGTGGAACTAAGTCGATAAAATTTCCACCATATTCTGTAATCGGTCCGATGGGAACAATTACTGTCCCGAAAGAAAAGTTTGAAGATAAAGTAATAAGCTTGGTGGCTTTGTATGACAACAAAGGTGAATTAGTCGCTTCAACCTTCTATATGTATGATGACGAAAGGGAGGTAGTGAGTGGTGCGGTTATTGAAGCAGGCGCTTCAATAACCGCACCACCGGCCAAACCAATTCCCACCATTACTGACACAGCCGCTCGTACTACCAATTTTGTTTTCAGAGATGACACTTTTCCTGAAAGTATTAGCTCCGAATCAGAAACGATTTTGGTCACTGAAAACCCAGAAGTTAAAAATCTAGCCTCTGCAGTTACAGCTGAATCCGATAAGGAACTCTGGGTTTATTTCGCTCTGTTACTGTTAATTGCGTTAGGAGTCAGTGGTATACATTTAGGTAATCGTAATAAAGTTAATTCAAAACCATTCCCATTTTCTTCAAATGAGTAACAAAATATAGATTTTCTTGGTAATATTGGGTATCTATGACAGGCAAAACAATTGTTGTTACTGGTGGGGCCGGATTTGTTGGTTCGCACTTGTGTGAAAGATTAGTTAAGGAAGGAAACAAGGTAATTTCTTTAGATAATTATTTTACTGGTTTAAGAGAGAACCACGTTGCTGGGGTGGATTATCGTGAAGGTCATACTAAAGATATCGCCAAACATATTTCCGAAAAGCCAGATGTTATTTTTCATTTAGGGGAATATTCACGCATTGCTCCAAGCCTTAATGAACCTGATGTGGTTTGGGATTTGAATATTGCCGGTACTTTATCAGTACTGGAATGGTGTCGAGCGGTTGGTGGCAAACTTGTTTATGCTGG
>JAGQLZ010000053.1 GCA_020428895.1 Candidatus Kaiserbacteria bacterium | reverse complement strand
CTTGAATCGATTCTTCTAATATTTCTAAACCATATAACTCTGCACAACGGCGTGGAGCAATCACTGCTGTAGATTCTGGTAGAGTTCCATTCCCTAAATCTTCAGCTGCTTTTGCTGTGTCAGCGTAGGGTTCTATTTCCGCATCAGCCCAACGACGCTTAAGATACATGCGACACTGTTTTAGAGCCTGATCATGAGAAGTTATTTTAGTAATTCTAGAAGTGGTAATACCTGGCTTAACCAATAGCATATGGTGAACATCTATTTCAAACAAACGTTCAATTGCAAACTGATGTTTGGCCATAGCGTGAACTGCTTCAATTACAATTCCACCGTTACTGTTCTCAATTGGAAAAATACCCCGATCAATCTCTCCAGCACCAAGCGCTGTTAATACTGCCTCAGCACTTATCAATGGAATAATTTTTCCGTTATCTATAAAATTTTGGGCAATGTAATCTTCTCCAGCTTTCTCTGAGAAACTACCTTTTGCTCCCATAACTCCAATTTTCATACGTGTTGCATCATACCATGCTGTAATAATTTAAAATACTGATTTTAACTACAACACACAAATTTGTTCCCACAAGTCGTTGCAGGCTAAAAGCCTTACTATATAATGTCTTTAAGCCAACAAATGTTTAGGCACCCGTGAAGAGCTTGCTCGACACATTTTAATCGCTTTTAGCAAAATAAAATCTCTGATATGAACAAAGCAGATATCATTAATAAAGTACACGAAGTTCTAGGTACTACTAAAGCAGATGCTGAACGAGCTGTTGATTCAGTTTTCGACGGCATCACTGAAGCTATGAAAGATGGTACTCAAGTATCTATTGCAGGCTTTGGTATTTTCGAAGCTAAGATGCGCGCAGCTCGAGAAGCTCGCAATCCACGTACTGGTGAAAAAGTTCAAGTACCAGCCATGCGTACTCCAAAATTCCGTGCCGCTAAAGCATTGAAGGACGCAGTAAAATAAACTCCTAAGCAATGTGGCAATAGCCGGATATTTTCTTAAGAAAATATCCGGCTTTGTCTATCCCCCAACTTATCCACCTATGCATAATACTAGCGTATGGTATAATGTGAACGTAGCGGAGGTAATACGCTATAAAGGAAATACGATGAAGCTATTCCTCGCTATTTCCCATCACAATAACAAGAGCCCTCTAGCCGGGGGCTTTTGTGTTACATAGATTTGCATAATGTATTACAAAAGCGTAAGGTAATAAATAGTTTTGACGGGAGGCAGTACCGTGACAATTGCACCAGATAATGATTGTGTGGACGTTGAATATCACAAAATTACTTTCGACGGCGAAATAAAGTTTATACTGATGGTTATTGAAGATGATATCAGTGGTGAAAAATTAGCAACCTTTGTTTTTGATCAAGATATAAACGAACAGGAAATACATGAACCAGAAATTGCCCCAATCCCAGTTGAACTTGCCAATGATGCCAGTAAGCTCTCGAAACTTGAACAGGATTTAGAAGCACTTGGCTATATCCTAATATTGACTAAAGATCAGATCACTAGACGGTGTTAAGCCGCACAAAAGAAAATGTCGTATTTTCTTTTGTGCGGCATTTTCTTTTATTAGAGGAATTGAAGCTTACAGCTTCAGTACACCTTTTGGCTATATTATTTCGCAAGGCTCATAATCTAGCTCAAAAGCTTTTCGATTCGCGTTACGCTTTGTATTCACAAAGCTACGCCCCTATCCCGCCCAAAGTAAAACCGCCCAAAGGCGGTTCATACTTTCTTTGTGCGGGATAGGGGAATCGAACTCCTGACTACTGCTTGGAAGGCAGTCGTTATACCATTTAACTAATCCCGC
>JAGQLZ010000052.1 GCA_020428895.1 Candidatus Kaiserbacteria bacterium | reverse complement strand
AGATAATGCCAGATAGTCCGAGTAAAATTAGAATAATACTAGTGCCAATTAAACTCTGATAAAGACCAAATACCGGTATCAGTAAAAAACCAGATAAAAGACTACCGGTAATGCTACCGGCGGTACTCCAAAAAAAAGTTTTACCAACTAAAGCACCGCGCTCCTCCTCATTGGCTCTAAGAGAAAGTAATTTAATTACATACGGAGAATCTATCCCTAACAAAAGAGCTGGAGTGAAAAATAAAAGTGATGAGAAAAATAGAGGTCCTAACAAAAATGGGGTATAAGTAGCACTGTTAGATAATACAAAATCGGTTACTAGGGTTAGTAAAAATAATGATAGCCCTCCGAAAGTAATGATTATGTACAACGGAACACAAAAAGGATGTTTGTCCGAATACTTACCTCCCAAATAGTAACCATAACTAAGAGCTAACAATATAACGGTAAGAACACTGGAAAGTACAAATAAAGATGAGCCATAATAAACCGAAAGGATTCGTACTGCGGCTACTTCAATTACCAATACTGATGCCCCTGTTGTGAATACTGTAGAAAAAAGTAAAAATCGTATTAATTTCATCATGGAAGTATACCAAAATAAAAAATAATATGGCCCGGCGCTAAAGCGCCGGGCCATCATAATTTTCACCACTGACCTTTTTGTTTGAGTTCAATTATTTTATTTTCCACAGTTGCGGGATCAATCAGACTACTAGCCCAAATATCACCCATGCCAAAATCTATCACCTGACAATTAATAGTTGTGATAACCAGAAACACTTGTGGTTTATCTCTACTGAAGATACTGACGATGACTTTGTAAATACCCTGATTTTCATATCTATATGGAGTATCAGGTAGTCTGGCTTTTACTGTAGGATTATTTAGATTAGCTGTACTACTAATGCCACGCGTGTAGATTAGGTTGAAATACATTGCCAAAGCCAGTTGTTGGATTTTTGGTTCTTTAGACCAATTTTTCCAAGTAGCCCCTCCATAAGCTCGTGATCCAAGCCAGTTTCTTTCTATTGTTTGATAGAAAAGATTTCTAACTTGGTTAATATTTAGTTTATCAATAGCCAGAAGTTTACTGATTTTATCATCAAAACATTGCTGTAAATCTTGCGGTAGTTTTCGTTCATTACTAGCTAGACTAGTTTTTGGAAAATTAATTATTGAAAAAGTAATAATAATTACTGTTATGTATAAGAACAAGCGCATTAGAACCTCCGTTCAACTGTCTAGTGACATCGTATAAAAAAATTTTTAAAATTCAAAGATAATTTTAAAATAACAACATTTGTAATTTTCTGTCAAAAAAAGAACCGCCAGAAAAGGCGGCCCTATAAGGAAGTTTTTATTGAAAGTACATGTCTCCGTGGTTTTCGATAAATTCAGCTTTGATACCCTGTTCAGCTTGATTTGGAACATTAAGCAGGTAAGCCACCATAACCGCTAGTTTCATGTCTTCAACGCACAGTTTTGTTTGACGTTCTCTTTTATTTCTGTGAGTAATACGCCGATTGGCAATTTCCAATACTTCAACTGTAGCAATGGTGACTTGTTTTTTAAGTAATCTTTCAGCGTACTCTGTTTCAGATTTACTCCAATCATAAGCTTCAAAAAGACTATCAAGCATTGGCTCGCACAATGAGATTACAACATCTCTAGTGTATTGATGAATTTCACGATTTGAAGGTTTTGATCGTATTGTGTTTATAATACTCATGGCTAGACTAAGGACAGTAAAAGCATAGCGATCATCTTCATCGATTTCGCAATTCAGTTCCATGATGCACTCCTTATCTTTCCAGAAACCTATTCTTATTTTCTATATACAATTTGCATCATTTTTTAAGGCTTGGCAAGGTTTGTTTTATACTTAAGTAAATTTAAGAGTTTATTTACTATAATATTTTCATATGCAGATAAATAAGGCTCGTGGAAGAAGTCAAAGAGACTTCTTCCACGAGCCTTGTCGTCAGACAGCTTCTAACGAAGGCCTCAGGGAAGCTGAAGGTCGACTGAGGTAATCACCTTACAATCATCAGTCATGAAACAAATAGTTTTGCCGTCGATGATCAACTGGTCAGTATCCTTCGGAATGTCATAAACACCACTTGCTACCTCTCGTCCGTTAATGGTGTTATTGCCTTTAAATACCAGTCTTTCGTATAGTCCACCAATATCCGTAGCTTGAAATACAGAATAAAAATAGTTATTTTCTATTACTATCTGCATTGTACTTGCTCCTTTCTAGCTGATTTATTCCAGATAAAGAAATATATCAATAACCTTGTATTGTCAAGTTTTATGGTGGGCTGGATTCAGTCACGAGTTACTAAGTATATTCTTTCGTCTACGACTCATAATCTACTAAGTACTCTCGACCCCGCCTCGCTTCGCTGCGGCTTTCGAATCCGTGAGCAAAATACAAAAAATACTAGCAAG
>JAGQLZ010000051.1 GCA_020428895.1 Candidatus Kaiserbacteria bacterium | reverse complement strand
GGTGCCTTTAGGCACCGCTCTTTTGTATTTTATACTTATTTATCTTTCTCTACTTCCTCAGCTTCCTCTTCCTCAATTTCTTCAACCACTTCTTCATCAAGAGCCTCAGCTAATTGTTCCTCAGCTTCTTCAGGAGTATCAATTTCATCTTCCTCCTCTGTGTCCTCAGTCATATCACGATCTTTTGTATCGTCTTCGTCTTCAAGAATTTCTTCAAGGTCTGGTTTAGTCGTGGTAGCGTCATCACTCTCGATAGTATCAATATCAGCCCCTTCAATACTTTCTGACTTAATTTCTGTTTCTCCGTCAGTGTCAGCTTTTGCTAACTCCTCGCCGCCAACAGATACAATATCTATCTTCCAGCCAGTTAACTTAGCTGCTAACCGGACATTTTGTCCACCACGGCCAATTGCTAGTGACTGTTGATCTGGTGATACCTCAGCAATTACGTGTCCTCTCTCACCAGTTTCTTCGTTTGGTTCTGACTCAATCTTAATTTCCATTACTTGAGCTGGTGATAGTGCGTCTTCAATAAATTCCTCAATTTCTGGAGACCACTCGATGATATCGATTTTCTCTCCACCAAGTTCACTCATTACAGTCGAAACTCTAACACCGCGTTGTCCAACTAGAGAACCAACGGGATCTATGTGGTTGTCTGAAGCATAAACGGCAATTTTAGAACGAGCCCCAGCTTCCCGAGCAATTGCCTTTACTTCCACAGTACCGTTTTGTAATTCGGGAGCTTCAATAGCAAATAGACCAGCTAGAAAATCAGGATGTGATCTCGATAGTTTTAAGAAGATACCACGTGGAGTTTCTTCGACTGCCAATAAAATAGCGCGAATACGTTCACCTGGTTTGTATCGTTCACCAGGAATCTGTTCATCGTAAGGCATGATAGCGGTAACTCGACCAAGGTCTACATATAGATTTCCTCGCTCAAATCGCTGTACACTACCAATAATAATATCGCCAGCTTTTTGACCAAATTCAGCCAAAGCTGAGTCTTTTTCGGCCTCACGAATCTTTTGAACAATTACTTGTTTAGCAGTTTGTGCAGCGATCCGACCAAAATCATCTTTAGGTTCTAGAGGGAAGATAAGCTCTTCGCCAACTTCAACATCCTTTTTAATCATCCGAGCGGTGTTAATCATGATGTGCTTTTCTTCATCGAAACGCACTTTCTTTTCACCCTCCTCTTCCTCTTCAGGTTCTTCAACAATAATTTCTTCACCGTCTTCATCAAGTTCTGGTTCTGGTTTAAGCATGCTCTCATCAACCACCAACTTTACTTGGTTAAAGGAAGTGCTGCCAGTATCTAAATCGAAAGTAGCTGTGATAATTTGGCCACGTTTTCCGAATTCTTTTTTGTAAGCAGTAGCTAGGGACTGTTCGATAGCATCAATCATTCTCTCACGAGGAATACCGCGCTCTTCTTCAAGCTCTCCTAGAACTGAGTTTATAACTTTTAAGTCAAACATATTATTAATCTTTAATTCCTAAATCAATATCAATTTATCCAACAAGAATGCCCGGCCGAGAGGCCGAGCATTACAGTCGTTGTGCCTACATTACTATGTACACACACGGACGTCAAATATTTCACGACGTAAATAAGAAACCGCCCAAGCTTGCGCAAGGGCGGCGTTTTCTGGTCAGTGGCCACGGCCGAGTCTGTGTCACGATTTCTCTGGCCAACTGCCAGTGATGAGTCGGATAAACCAACCCGCTATCGTCTCTATCGTCAGATAGAGGAGTCGCGCTGGCACGAAGAGTGGCCAGAGCACGATATAGATGAAGCGATTGAGCTCATCATCGAGCATTCCCCAGGTAAAGAAGTGATACTCGTGGGGGAAGCGTTTGGCGCAACCAAACGTTTCGGTCACGAAGTAGATGTAGACGCGCAGGGCGACCATGCCGGCGAACCAGATGAGAACGACATGAAGAACAGTCATTGGGTGTACTCCCGATTAGGTTAAGATCTGTTTAATAATATATCACAAAATACTTATTTGTCAAATAACAAAGGTTTTGTACAGATACTGAGTTCATTACTTAGAACGGATGCTATACTTACCCTAAGACGTTCTTATAAGCTCGTTGGGAATTATTGTGCGTATTCAAGATGATCAATTGAAGAAGTTTGTTCTTGATTCTGGTCTAGTAACTAAGAGCGATGTTTCCGCTGCGGAGAAAATCTCCAAAGAAGAAGATCGCACTTTGGCCGAGGCTTTTATTGCGCTCGGACACATGACCGAAGATGATGTTCGCCGCGTTGAATCATACGTATTGGGTATTCCGTTTGTAGCTTTAAAAGATGTAAAGATTCCTTTCGAGGTTTTAACTCTGATTCCTGAGCCAGTGGCTCGAAACCATAATGTTATTGCTTATAAGCGTGACGATAATAGTGTCGAAGTAGCTATGCTCGATACGGCTGATTTGCCAGCTATAGATTTTGTTAAAAAGAAAGTTGGCTTAAAAGTATTGCCACGTTTGACTGACACCGAGTCTATGCGAGTGGCTCTGCGTCAATATCAAAAGAATCTCAAAGATGAATTTGGTGATTTGATTGAGAAGGAAGCTTCTGCTTTAAAGATAATTGCTGAAGAAAACGGAGAAGAATCTAGTGAAGCTGACTTAAAGAAGATGGCTGAGGATTTGCCGGTAGTGCGTATTGTAGATACGTTGTTACGCCACGCTATTATTCAAGGGGCGTCTGATATTCATATTGAACCGATGGAGGAAGAAGTGTTGGTACGTTATCGTATTGACGGGATTTTAAATGACGCGATGAAGCTACCGAAAATTGCCGCTAGTACAGTGGTAGCTCGGCTTAAAGTTTTGTCTAATTTAAAATTAGATCAAAAACGTTTACCTCAAGATGGTCGTTTCAAAATGGAGATGGACGGTCAAAAAGTTTCTTTCCGTGTTTCCATGTTGCCAGTTTTTTATGGAGAGAAGGTGGTAATGCGTTTATTGCGTGAGAACCGAAGTGGCTTTTCTTTGGAGGGGATTGGTTTTCATGGCTTGACACTAGATCGAGTTCATCATGCTACTAGACAATCTACAGGAATAATTTTGGTTACTGGTCCAACCGGTTCTGGTAAATCAACTACGCTTTATACTATTTTAGATATTTTAAATACTCCAGAAGTAAATATTTCCACCATTGAAGATCCGATCGAATACCAAATGCCACGTATTAATCAATCCCAAGTTAAGCCTGATATTGGCTTCACTTTTGCGGCTGGTTTACGCTCATTGATGCGTCAGGATCCGGATGTGATTATGGTTGGAGAAATTCGTGATCAAGAAACAGCTAGCTTGGCCATTAACGCAGCTTTGACTGGACACATGGTGTTAGCGACAGTTCACACTAATTCTTCAGCTGGTACAGTTGCTCGTTTGGTGGACATGGGAGTTGAAGAGTTTTTGCTAGTTTCTACTTTACGAGTAGCGGTAGGACAACGACTAGTGCGACGGTTGGCAGAAGATAAAATTGAGTACACGTTAAGTAAAGCTGAACGGGATAGTTTATCTGAATATGCAGATTTGGACCGCGTTTTAGAAGCCTTAAAAGAAGAAGGAATCGTTGAAAAGAGTGCTACTTGGAACAGTATTACTTTCTATCATCCTAAAGAAAAAGGGACAACTGATGATGGCTATAAGGGTCGTTTAGGTATACATGAAGTTCTGGAAGTATCACCGACTATTAAAAATATGGTGATGGAAGGTAAGACCACTGATGACATTAGTGCCCAAGCTCGTAAGGAAGGAATGTTGACTATGCTCGAAGATGGTATTTTTAAAGCGGCTCAAGGTTTAACTAGTATCGAAGAAGTGCTTCGAGTTATTAATGAATAGCCTATGCCTACTTTTGTTTATATCGGAGAGGACGCAACAGGAAACGAAGTAAAGAATACTGTTGAGGCTGACGATCGTTTTACTGTTTATGATATTGCTCGCGAAAATGGCCACACGGTAAGCTCAGTTGATGAAGCCTCAGGCTTTTCACTTAGTGGTCTAATCAAAATCGACCAACTTAACTATTTTTTATCTAGAGTAAAAGATGATGAATTGGTCATGATGACCAGAAATCTTGGTTCTATGCTAAAGGCGGGTTTACCTTTGTCTCGTTGTCTTACGGTTATTGAAAGACAAACCAAGAACCTTCGTTTGAAAAAAATAATGAAGAACTTGCAAGCCTCGATTAATAAAGGTGATCAATTTGATGAGGCACTCAGAGAATATCCAGAAACATTTGATAATTTATACGTTGCTATGGTGAAGGCTGGAGAGGAGAGCGGAAGTTTATCTGATGTGTTAGATATATTGAGCATACAAATGCAGAGATCATCTAGTTTGAAGAAGAAAATTAAAGGAGCGATGATTTATCCGGCTATCGTCCTTATCATTATGGTAGGTATTGGTTTTTTGATGATGATTTATGTTATGCCAACATTGGTAAGCGTGTTTGAGGGTATGGGTTCAGAGTTGCCGAAGACCACTCAAACACTGATTGATGTAAGTAATTTTGTAAACAACTACACCTTGGTATCAATTGGAATAATTTTAGGTTTTTTTGTCGGTACTTATTATTCGCTAAAAAGCAAATACGGCAAAATTGCCTCTGCTTGGTTAATTGTAAGGTTGCCGGTTATAGGTAATATCGCTAAAGAAGTTAATGCTGCTCGAACATCTAGAACATTGGCTTCGCTATTATCTTCTGGAGTCGATGTGCTTCGGTCCATTTCAATTACAGAAGAAGTTGTGCAAAATCATTTTTACAAAAAAGTTTTAGCAGAAGCTGCAGTACGAGTGGAGAAGGGGTCACCATTGTCTGAAGTATTTACTGAAAATGAAAAACTGTATCCAGTGTTGGTGGGGGAAATGATTTTGGTAGGTGAAGAAACCGGTAACATATCCAATATGTTAAAAGAGCTAGCAGAATTTTATGAAACTGAAGTGGAAAGAAAAACCAAAGATCTCTCAACCATTATTGAGCCGTTATTAATGGTAGTTATTGGTGGTACCGTTGGTTTCTTTGCGCTAGCGGTGATCGGTCCAATATATTCAATATCTGACAGTATTTAGAATTATTTATGAAGTATTTTACCCAAAAGAATGGCTTTACTTTGGTAGAGACAATTTTTACGATAGCAATTATGGGTATTGTTTTTACTGCTCTATTTACGTTAACGCTATCGATTATCAAACTAAACGCAAATACTAAAGCTAGTACTGGGGCGATTTCTTTGGCTAATGAAAGAATGGAATATATACGATCATTACCGTATAGACAGGTTGGTACAATCGGTGCTCCTCCTTATGGAATTATTCCACAAAATAGTACAACAACCTTAAATGGCATCACTTATAATGAGCGAGTTTTTATAACTTATATTGATGCCGCCGCCGATGGTGAAGGCGGACTTGATTCAAATGGAATCATGGAAGATTACAAGCTTGTTAAATTAGAATACACTTGGAAAGGTAATTCAGGTCTCAATAGCTATTCAATAATTTCTAATATTATTCCTGTAGGAATAGAATCGTCAGTCGGAGGAGGAACAATTAGAGTAAATGTTTTTGATGATTCTGCTTCACCAGTTTCTGGAGCAGAGGTTCATTTTTTCAATGACACATTACCAACCACTACTGACACTATTAGATATACAAATAACACCGGAGTGGCATTACTTTCTGGTGCTCCAGAAGGTGCAAATTATGAGATTACTGTAACTAAAACTAATTTTTCTCAAGATGGTACTTACACTGCCTCATCTACTAATCCGAATCCTACCACTCAACCAGTTGCCGTTGTCGAAAGCGCTGTGTCTACCATGAATTTTATTATAGCCACTACCAGTGATTTAAATATTCGAACTGTTTCTTTACCAATCGAAGATAGTTTTTTTGATACTTTTACAGATGCATCAAAGTTAGCTTCTACAAGTAATACGAACGTTACTTCCGGTGGTCTGATTTTAGCTGAAACTGCTCCTAATGTTTATAGCCTAAACGGCTTGGCACGAACCGCAACCATTACTCCGGCCACACTAGACTCATGGTATGAAATTATAGTAAATGCCACCTCTTCTGCCACAACTAGTTACGCAGTATCTCTTTATTATGATGACGGTGGCCTAACAATCGTTCCAGATAGTGATTTATCAGGCAATAGTTCTGGTTTTACCGGATCTTATATTGATATTAGTAGTTTAGATGTAGCAGTTTACGATAACTTAATTTTGGTTGTTAACCTTAGTACCACTGACTCAAACTACACTTCTGAAATATATGATTGGGAAGTGGTTTACATTGAAAGTCAGACACCAATTCCTAACATTAATTTTGATTTATTTGGTTTAAAGACAATTGGTACCGACGCTAGTTCACAACCAGTTTTAAAATATAATAAGAACCACAGCACCGATGGTAGTGGAGATTTGTTTTTAACTGATATGGAATATGATGTTTATGATCTCAACCTAAACACGGGTGGTTATTCTATAGTTGAATCTTGTGAAGCTTTACCATATTCACTTAGTCCCGGTGAGTCAGCTAATATTAATCTTACGATGATATCTAGTGTCGCTAATTCTTTACGAGTTTTGGTAACTGAGATAGATGGCACGCCAATCCATGGAGCTGATGTTCATTTAGAGCGGGGAGCAGTTGATGAAACAAAGACTACTTCTGTTTGTGGCCAAACATTCTTTAATTCCGGATTAGCGACAGCTTCTGACTATGAATTAACTGTTAGTAAATCTGGTTATACTTCTTATAATGATTCGGCGATAACAATCGATAGTAACACCTCCACGGTAACTATTATTCTTAATTAGTTATGACTGATTTTACTAAAATTAATCAAAAAAATAATCTTAAAGGAATGACTTTAGTGGAAGCTATTGTAGCCATTTTTATTTTTTCGATTGTAATTTTAGTAATTACAAATTTCACTGTAAGACTGTACCAGACTCATGGTTATACTATTGCTCAGGCTCAACAAGTTGATTTTGCTAGTCGTGGTGTCAATTATATTATTAGGGATATTCGAGAAATGACATACGCCGATGACGGAGCTTATCCATTAGTAATAGCTGATGAACATAAAATTGGTTTTTATAGTGATATCGACAGAGATCGTAGTGTTGAATATGTAGAATATGAATTGGTTGGTACCGGTAGTACAACTTTAGAAAAGCGAATCTATAATGCGGCTGGCAGTCCAGTTGTTTATGATTATTCAAATCCTGATGAGACTTTAATTATATCGGAGTACGTTCAGAATACTTCATTTGCTACTTCTACATTTGTTTACTTTGATGGTGAAGGAAATATGGCTGTACCCACAACCACAATAAGTGATATTAGGTATATTCAGTTTAGTATTATAATTAATATAGATTTAGTGAGGGATCCCGGACAGTACATGCTCAGATCTAGCGCTGCATTACGTAATCTAAAAGATAATTTGTAATGAAATACCAAAAAAATAAAGGAACACAATTAGTTCTTGTCATAGTTTTTGCAGCAATTTTCATGACCATTTTTGCTGGATTAGTTAATTACGTAGTATCACTAAATAAGCTAACTAAATTAAGAATAGCTGAAGCACAAGCGCGATCAATTGCTGAAGCTGGTTTGGATTATTACAAATGGTTCCTAGCGCATTATCCAGATGACACAACTCATGGTACCGGTTTGCCGGGTCCTTATCTGATACCTTATGAAGATCCAGAAACTTCCACAACTGGAAATTTCGAACTTTCTATTTCAAGTTCCACATATTGTGGTGACGTTGCTTCGATTGAGATTGAATCAACTGGTTGGTCTTTGAATAATCCAACGGTTAAGAGAACGGTCTATGGAAAATATGCTCGACCAACCGTGGCGGAATATTCCTACATTATTAATTCTAATGTTTGGGCTGGTTCTGACCGAACTATCATTGGTCCTTATCACTCAAATGGTGGAGTAAGAATGGATGGAACTAATAATTCAACTGTCACGAGTGGTCAATCATCTTGGACGTGTACTAGTAGTTTTGGATGTACCGGTTCACAGACAGTAGATGGAGTTTTTGGGTCAGGCCCCGACAGTACTTTATGGTATTTTCCGTCTACCCCAATTAACTTCACTGGCTTAACGATAGATTTGGCTAATATGAAAGACAGAGCTCAGAACCGTGGGGGAATATACATTCCCCCGTCAGGTGAGTATGGGTATAGAGTAACCTTTTTAGGTAATGGGGACGTTCAATTTCGGACAGTTGATCAGACTTATAACTACTGGGGATATTCTACACAAGATGGTTGGGAAACTGAGCGACATGTAATAGACGATGATGACCCATATCTAGTGGCAACCATTGATCCTGATTGTCCGCTTATTTATGTAGAAGATAAAGTTTGGTTAGAAGGAAGTGTTGATCAAAAGGTAACCATAGCGGCTGCTGATACAGATTCACCAACCATAAATCCGAGAATAATTCTCAATGGCAATATTACTTACGCTAATGCTTCGTCAGGGCTTTTAGCAATTGCTGAAGAAGATGTTTTAGTGGGTTTGGTGGTTCCTGAAGATATGGAACTTAATGGTATTTTTGTGGCTCAAAATGGTCGGTTTGGTCGTAATTATTATCAAACTAGTGGTTCCTATGATGTACTTACCATGCATAATTCATACGTATGCCAAAACTCACTTACTATTAATGGCACAATTGTTTCCAATGGAAGAGTAGGTACTCAATGGACAGGATCTTATTGTGGTAGTTATGGGTCAGGATTCGGTACTCGATACAACTCATATGACAGAAACTTAGTAGATAGTCCACCACCGTTAGCGCCAAATACTTCTGATGACTATAAATTTGTTGATTGGAGACAAGTTGAGAATTAACATTTAGACATATTGGTTAATAAGATTGTGTCGATTTCCCTGTGATACAATCAACGAATATGAAAGATACGAATCGACCTTTGGTTGTTGGTAACTGGAAGATGAATCCAATTTCAATAACAGATGCTAAAAAATTAGCATCGAGTTTAAAAATCTCAGCCAAAAAGGCTGATCATGCAGAGGTGGTAATAGCTCCACCGTTTTTATATCTAAGTGAAGTGAGTAAGTTATCTGCTAAAAGCCAGCTAGCGGTAGCTGCTCAAAATGTTTTTTATGAAATTAGCGGTGCCTACACAGGGGAAGTTTCAGCAGACATGCTTACCTCAGTTGGCGTTGAATACATAATTATTGGTCATTCAGAGAGACGGGCGATGGGGGAAACTGATGACTTGATAGCCAAAAAATTACAGGCTACTTTAAAAGCTAAATTACAACCAATTTTATGTGTTGGTGAAATTAAGCGTGACAGTCATGGTAATTTTTTTGATGGTATTGCCAAACAGTTAAGAGTTGCTTTAAAAGACGTTCCAAAGTCTAGAGCGGTACATATTGTTGTGGCTTATGAACCAATNCAATCTGGGCAATTGGTACTGGAAAAACTGCTACAGCTGAAGATGTTGAAGAGATGCGGATTTATATTCACAAAGTCTTAGCAGAGATTTTTGGTCGTAATGCAGCTATTAAAGTAAGAATTATTTACGGTGGTTCAGTTAAACCAGATAATGCTAGAAAGCTGTATATCGAGGGGGGAGTTAACGGTTTTTTGGTTGGTGGCGCTAGTCTTAAAACTGATTCATTTACCAGTATAATTAATAGTACAAAGTAGCCATGAAATTAATTACTACCGCTACTGACTTACATGATAAATATGTAATTGTCAGAGCTTCATTTAATGTTCCAGTTAGTGACGGTGTGGTCACTGATCGATATAGAATTGATAAGTGTTTGCCGACTTTGCAATTCCTTCAAGAGTCAGGTGCTAAAGTGATTGTTATTGGCCATATTGGTCGAGAGGTGGAAGATACTCTTAGTCCGGTATTTACAGTTTTGGCGGAAACTTTACCAATTACTTGGGGAGGCAAACTTGATACAGAGATATTTAACTCTGCTCATCATTCTCTAAAACCTGGTCAGTTGTTAATGGCAGAAAATTTACGACAGGATCCAAGAGAAAAAGCTAACGATTTAGAATTCGTAAATATGATAGCGACTTATGGAGAGATATACGTTAACGATGCGTTTGACAACATTCATCGTGAACACGCTTCTATGGTTGGTTTACCAAAAATAATGACTGCTTACGCTGGAATAAATTTAGATAAAGAAATTCAAAACCTTAATAACGCAATGCAACCAAACCAACCGTCATTATTTTTGTTAGGTGGAGCAAAGTTTGAAACCAAACTTCCACTTGTAGAAAAATACCT
>JAGQLZ010000050.1 GCA_020428895.1 Candidatus Kaiserbacteria bacterium | reverse complement strand
CAGAATTTCCTTAAGGAAATTCTGCCCGTTTCTTCATCAAGTTATTTTACACAAACACAATACTGGCAATCTCATCACCCGCCCGCATTTTCATTACTCGCACTCCTTGAGTATCGCGTCCTAAAGTTGGTACTTCTTTAAGTGGTAAACGAATCACTTGACCTTTTTTACTCATAATCACTAGCTCTCCTTCATCTCTGTCGGCTCCAGAAATTACTACGCCACCGACAATTTTTCCAGTTTTATCAGTTACTTTGGCAGTCTTAATACCAGAACCGCCCCGTTTTTGAATCTTATATTCTTTAGCTGGAGTGGTTTTACCATAACCATGTTCCATTACCACCAAGATTTCTCGGTCAACACCACCAGCCTTGAATACATCAGCCGATACAATATAGTCTCCCTTAGCTAACTTCATCGCTGTCACTCCAGCAGCAGTACGTCCCATCTGTCTAACATCACTTTCTTTGAAACGAATAGCTTGTCCATTATGAGTAATCAAACTTACCTCATCATCTTTACCAACAAACTGAGCTGCAATTAGTGAATCGTCTCCTTTTAGAGTGATGGCAATCAGTCCACTGCGACGGACATCCTGAAAAGCCGCTGCATCAGATTTCTTAGCTACACCATTACGAGTAACCATCATCATTCCCCAGTCTCCTTGCCAATCTTCCTTTCTAACCGCCAATACTGAAGTGACTTTCTCATCAGAAGTCATAGACAAGAAGTTCATTATTGATTTTCCTTTAGTGGCCCGACGTCCTTCAGGAATCTCGTACATTTTGCATTTATAGACCTTACCAGCATCAGTAAAGAACATTAGATCACTGTGAGTTGAAGTGTTTAGAAGCGTAGTTACCACATCTTCTTCCTTGGTATTAAGGTCAACTACTCCAACCCCGCCACGCCTTTGAATCTTGTATTCAGACGGATTAGTACGCTTTACATAGCCACCTCGAGTCAATACCAACACACTTTCTTCATCAGGTACTAAATCTTCAGGGTTAATCTGCTTAACACCACCTTTTATAATCTTGGTGCGCCGCTCGTCACCGTATTTTTCAGCAACAGCCGCTAGATCATCCTTGATAATCTTAAGCATTTTACTTTTGCTTTTTAAAATAGTTTCTAACTCTTTTATCAATTTCTGAATTTCCTTGAGTTCTTCTTCAATCTTCTTTCGTTCTAAACCAGCCAATTTCTGCAAGCGCATATCAAGAATCGCTTGAGCCTGAATTTCAGAGAATTTAAACTCTTTCATCAAGCCAGCGTGAGCGGTTGGTACATCCTTAGCGGCCCGAATCAATTTAATTATCTTATCAATATGATCAAGAGCTTTCTTAAGGCCGAGTAAAATATGCTCACGAGCTTGTGCTTTATTTAAATCATATAAAGTACGACGACGAACAACTTCTTGTCGGTGTTTTACGTACTCTTCAAGCATCGCCTTAAGTGACAAAGTCTGTGGCACACCATCAACCAACGCCACCATATTGTAATGAAAAGTGTCTTCTAGTTGAGTATGTTTATAAAGTTTGTTTAAAACAGTTTGCGGATTAGCACCGCTCTTTAGTTCAACTACCACTCGAATATCAGAGGTAGATTCGTCACGTAAATCACGAATGCCTTCAATTCTTTTATCACGAACCAAATCAGCAATCTTTACCTGCATATCAGCTTTATTGACTCGATACGGAATCGAAGTGATAACAATTGAGAAATTACCTTTCTTGTCCTCCACTATTTCTGTTTCACCACGCACCACCACTCCACCTTTACCATTAGCGTAAGCGTGAGTAATATCCTTTTGATTGAAGGCAATAGCTCCAACTGGAAAATCCGGTCCTTTTACAAACTTTAGCAAGTCCTCGGTGGTCGCTTTTGGGTTATCAATTAAATAAGCGACTGCATCGTTAATTTCTCGTAAGTTGTGAGGTGGAATGTTGGTAGCCATTCCAACAGCAATACCTAAAGAACCCATTAGTAGTAGATTTGGTACAGCGGCCGGCAATACGGCTGGTTCTTTCAGTGATCCGTCATAGTTAGGGCGCCAATCAACTGTATCTTTCTCTAAGTCTCGCAACATCTCTTCAGCGATACGAGACATTTTAGCCTCGGTGTAGCGCATAGCCGCTGGGTTGTCACCATCAATTGAACCGAAGTTACCTTGTCCAATCACTAATGGATAGCGAGTGGCAAAATCCTGAGCCAACCGAACCATAGCATCATAAACCGCCGTATCACCATGTGGATGAAATTTACCAAGCACTTCACCGACTACGTTGGCCGACTTTTTAAATTTAGCACTAGCAGTAAGACCATTTAAACGCATCGCATAGAGAATGCGACGATGCACAGGTTTTAAACCATCACGCACATCCGGAAGAGCCCGCCCCGTAATAACGCTCATGGCGTAATCAAGGTAAGCAGTTTCCATCTCGCTGGTGATGTTTTGAATGACGATACCTCGTTCAGGATCAATCGGTAATTCGTCTTGTACGGTCTTTTTCGGCATAATAAATTAAGAAATAAGGATATTTTTACTCAAAGATGACAGCAATTATATCATAAATGGAATAATTTTACTGCTCAGTTTCGGCTGGAACATAAGTGGCTGAAGTAGTAGCAATTAATACCGGTCGACCAATGTGGGAAGTGGTTTCTGACGGTTTTTCAAATTTATTATCAGTAGTAGTCCCTGCTGAAATTTCATAAGCCATATCAGCACTTGCTTCTTCAGTTATTACTTTGGTCTGTTCATTTTGTTTGACATCTTTAGGAGATGTATTTTGCTGTCGGTATCCATCAATTTTTTCTTGCAAAGTAGATTCTGAATTTTCAGAAATTACCGCTTCTATATCAGTTACTTCTGGGACAGTTTCTTCAATTGCATTAATAACCGAAGCCAGCTGATCTTTTACAGATAACAAACCAGACCCAAACACAGAAGACCTTTCGTTTACCTTTTCGTCAGTGCCATAGATTTTAGATACTCCCCAAAAACTAGCGATAATGAGAGTAGCTACTCCAGCGGTACCTAGAGCGATAAAGTTACGTTTAGTTTCGGGAAGGGCTTTTATTTTATCCAGAAAAGAAGGTGGCTTTGTTGAGCCAACCGTGCGAGGAGAAAACTGGTTTGTTTTTCCTTGATTAGTATTTGAATGTGACGACCTCTCCGGCCATGGCTTGGACATCTTTCTTTTTTATAGTTAATTTATCAACTGGTTTAACTGATTCTGCTCCAGCTTCATTGAGAAAAGCTTGCAAAGTAGCTTTTTCATATTGCATGGGAATTATCAACTTCGCTTCCAATTTAACCGCTAATTTAGCGGCCTGAGGCACTTCTAACACCTCACCACCGCCAATTGGTACAAATAATATATCAATATCTCCTAATTCAGATAGAATCTTTGGGTCAATATTAGTATCTCCAAGAACTCCTAGAAATACCATATTTATACCTTCTAATCGTACGTGATAAATTGTATTAATCACGTCCTTACCTTCGTATTTAGTTGGTACTCCAAAACCACGAGCAGTTACTTCTCCCACTTCAAACTCACCGGGACCATCAACCACAAACGGTTGTTTTGCACCGTGAGAAACTTGATCAACACCATTAAAGTCAGAATGCCAAAGTGAAATAAAAGCAACATCAGCCCCAAATTTTACAGGAGTAATTTTTGATTTCTTTGAAATCGGATTATAAGCAATAGTGGTATTACCAAATGATAGCTTAAAACATTGTCCGCCGTGATACGTGATTACCATAGTGGCCATAGTATACCGCAAGGTAAAGAAAGGTGCACACCTCTCTAATAGATGTTGCAGAATTTAAATACAGTGATATATTAGCGGCAGAAAGTTTGTCGCGCGATCACCTCGCTGGTCCCCCCACCAATCGCGCGACACGGCCGGCATGACCATTTTTTCCTCCAGGTAAGATGGTTATGCCGGCCATTTTATTTTTTACGTAACAATTATTGGCTAGACAGATTAATCTTTTTATACTAATATTGCGCCACCGTAGAGGTAAGGAGGTTCGGGGAGCCTTCAGAAGTGGTTGTCAGTCGCGTTAGCGGCAACAACCTGAACGGTGCCTGTTAAGGCAAAAAGAGTTCAAAATTATCATTCCTCAAACTTCTAGCGGCACACGTTAACCCTCTGTATAAGGATACGGCCGGCGGAAATTATGAAACTTTCAAAATTT
>JAGQLZ010000049.1 GCA_020428895.1 Candidatus Kaiserbacteria bacterium | reverse complement strand
CCTCAAGGTAGCGCGTCTACCAATTCCGCCACGTGGACAAGCTCACAATAATTGTGACTGGGCCATTATGCACGAACTATCTTGGTAATTCAAATCAAAAAACCACCCGAGCACGGGTGGTTTTTTGATTACTTCTAATAAGTTACCTGCTCTTGAGCTTTTTTAATTGCATTTATTTGCTCTTGTAATTTTTTAATAAGATCAAGTAACGCCGTTATCTGCTTTAGGATTGCTTCATAATGTGAAGTACTTACGTCAGTTTCTGCTCTGGTATAACCTGACGCAACCCAGCCAGTAACTCCGTTATCAAATTTTACCTTAATCCATGTATGACCAGCGGTGGTCTCTGGATTATTACTTAATTTTTCTCCTGATGAACCCTGTGTAACCATTTTAATTAATTTTCCATTTGGAGTTTGCCGAACATTTAGATTAGCAGTTGTTTTAATCCTCTGAGAATTGGAAACAGTTCCACATGAACTGTCGGCATTGTGTCGGCAAGCTTTTTCTTCTTTAACATCAGCAATACCGTCATTGTCATCGTCACTATCACAAGCATCACCCTTTCCATCATCATCGTAATCTAATTGGTCTTTATTGGATTTATCAACACAGTTGTCTGAGGTATCGACAATACCGTCACCGTCAGAGTCTCCATTTACTGGTTCTTCCTCCTCCTCTTCCCCACAAGACTTATTGCTATTTTGTGTACATCCGGTATTTTCATCTACATCTAGAATACCGTCATTGTCATCGTCACTATCACAAGCATCACCCTTTCCATCATCATCGTAATCTAATTGGTCACTGTTAACTGTATCTATACAGTTATCTGAGATGTCATTTATTCCATCTTCATCTCGATCTATAGTTTCATCAATAACCACTTCTGGTTCAGTCGGGGTTTCTTTTTCTGGTGTTGGAATGGTATCAAGTTGGTCACTCATGACCTTAAATCCATCTCGGATATATTTATTTACCGCATCCGCAGTAAACCGTTTATCCCAAGTGTCTTTACTTTGCAGTCGAGCTCGACGCATAAACTCATCGTGACCGCCACCAATACCGATACTATTCATGTAAGTTTCAATCGAACGAGTCGGATCTTTATAATCAACCTTACCTTTCTTTGCTCCTACTTCTCCGGTATTTGCTACCCAATCCTCAAGGCTCATCTGAGCATGGTGAATACGATTCCATCCATTTGTTGCTGTAGAACCTCTGGTACTCCAATAAGTATTATTCTTAAAGGTAACTTTACCCGCTACTTCTTGATAGATGTATATACCCATACCATCATTAATTTGTTGTAGATGATTGTTCTCAACCGTTATATTGGTTAAGTCGCCTGAGTTGTTATTAATCAAGATGCCGTTTCCAGGACCACTTGATTTATTAGCTCTATCCCAGTCATATATTATGTTGTCACGAATGGTTAAGTCTTTAATTGCTCCAGTACCCTCTACCTGAATACCGTGAACGTTGTAACTTCCTTCTTTATTGCTAGAAATAATATTGTCGTAAACTTTTACGTTATCGAGCAAACTAGGAGTTCCTTTATTAGTCTTTTTGTAACTGCCTAAAACAATTCCCATACCGCGACCCATCGTATCAATATCGCGAGCTCCGAGAATTACGTTATTACGAACTGTAGCTGGGACCTTTGCTGCCCACTCTGGGTTTTCGCCACTACCGATAGTAATAGAGATTGGTGTCTTCAAGAAAAGATTATCCTCAACTGTTCCTCCAGCTCGCACCTGTACACCTCCTGAAGAACCATCAGAATCGATGTTTCCTCGGTAGACAGTTTTTCCATCACCTGAAGAAAGATAGGCTGAACGATTGAAAATCGTTTGTACTGGATCTTCGGTTTCATGCCAACCATTTTTGTCAAAAATATTTTCTTCAACCACAAGGTCTCTTACTCCGTTGGTATAAATACCACCGGCATGACCAAGGTTGCTGTAAACATCGAGAATGACGTTTCGTCTAATAACAACATTCTCTTGGTCATTTTGTTGAACAACAATACTTTTAAACTTAAACATATTGTCTTCAACCAACATACTTCTCACTTTACTCATCATAAAGAGAGCTGTTCCTCCCTGTTCTTTTCCATCATATCTGTCTGACTTTGGATCTTTTTTATCTGCATAGAACTCAAGACCAACAATCGCTAAGTGGTCTCCACCATATTCATTCTTACCTGCAGTAAAATCTGCTGAACCAGAAAAACGAATTGATGGTCTTGGTCCTGAACCATAGCTAGAGAAAAGCATCGGTTCATCTTGTGACCGACCAGACAAGGCATTGACTGGAATATTATTAGTAATATATCCAAAGGAATCCTCAATCCAAACATCACCCTTTTTTAGAAGCATCCAATCCGGATACCCTAATCGCATAAGTGTTCGAGCATGAGCAATTGTTTTAACCGGCGACTCTTTGGAAAGACCGTCATTAGAATCACTACCCTGACTTGATGATACATAGATAATCTTTGTATCTGTACTAGGAGTAAAAACAGTAAATCCATTACTGTCTCGATACGGCGCCTTCACTAAGGTTGAAGCTGAAGAAACAGTAGCAACTTGTGCTCCTTTATATTGTGACAAAATATTAGATATTCGTGACAACACATTCTGCAGGTCATCTGTCATGGCTGCCTGAGCTGGAACCGGAATACTTGTACATAACATTGCCAGCATAATGCTTGCCGATGCAATAGTATTCTTTATAGAAAATATATATTTCATAATTTATTTATTAAGGATATTTTAAAATTGACTTGAAACACAAAAGAGGTAGCTCGAATGATTGAGCTACCTACAGTTACTCTTATCTTACTAAGTTTTTTACATTTAAATTAGTTGCAAAATAGCTTTCTGTGGATAACTAATAGCTACTTAAAAAACAAAAACCGTTTAAGCGTAGCTTAAACGGTTTTTGTTTTTTAATAAATACTTCTATTTATTTGTTTTTATCTTCAGCTTTGACTTCTTTCTTATCTTCCTTTGATTCAGCTGGAGTTTCTTCAGCAACTTCTTCAACCTTTTCTTCAGTAGCCTCCTCCACTGAAATTTCTTCTGAAGATTCAGCTTCGTTTACTTCTTCAGTAGCTTTAGCTTCTGCCTCTTTAGCAGCTGCTTCTTCTGCTGCTTTAGCTTCTGCCTCAGCCACCTTAGCAGCGTCTTCATCAACTCGTACTTTAGCTTCAGCCTCGGATTCTGTTGCCATATCCACTAAATGCATACGGCGCATTTGACGTTTAATTTCACGAGCTACTTTCTCACGAATATAATATAGTTTTGCTCGACGTACTTTAGCTCGTTTTGCGATCTCAATTTTATCAATCAATGGTGAATATAGTGGGAAGATTTTTTCTACTCCAATACCACTAGATACTTTACGAACAGTAAAAGTAGCCCCTGGTTCATCACCGTGCTTACGAGCAAGTACTACTCCTTCAAATACCTGAATTCGAGTCTTACCTTTATCTACAATTTTTTGGTGCACCTTTACAGTATCCCCCGGCTTGATGCCTAGAGACTTTCGGTCTTCCATATTTACTGGTGAAACCTGCACACCTGATAATGCTGTTGTCATAATCTTATTTTATCGATAAACCTCTACAAGTGGTTTAAAACGTGCCCTAATCTACCACAAGGATTAAGCCTCTGCAATACGTTCGACCGCTCTTTCTAAAGCTTCCGGAATAGGAGCTATAAATCTTTCCGTACCACCATTAGGTAATACTAACTCCAATCTATGTGCATGTAGCGCCATTCGACCAAGATCTAAATTGTTTGATGATTCCAATTTCTTACCTGCGTATAACTTATCACCCACAATCGGTCGGTCGATTGCTTTCATATGAACTCTTAATTGATGAGTGCGACCGGTTTTTGGTTTAAGGTTCAGATAAGAAAAAGGTTCGGTTTCATACTCTCCGGTTCCAATACATTCCCAATCAGTTACCGAATCACGCAAAGTTCCTTTAGCTCCACGTTCTGCTGAACGACGACGAAAATCTTTTGCACTACGACCAATCGGTCGGTCAACTGTTCCCCATTTCTCATGCATGCGACCATAAACCAAAGCTCGATACTCTTTTTTTACCTCTCTATTTTTAAACTGTTGTTTAAGAAATTCAAAAGCTTCCTGATTTTTGGCTAAAATCAAAATCCCTGAAGTATCTTTATCTAGCCGATGTACGACCCCCGAACGTTTAAGTTCTTTCCCTTGTGGAGAAAAGCCTGGTTCACCTACCCCTTTGGCATCTGGGTACTTTTCCAAAAACCAATCAACGACAGTTTTCTCATCAGCAAAACCATCTTCATGAACCATCCAACCAACTGGTTTATTAATCACCAGCACATCATCATCTTCATAAACTACTGCTGGACCATTAACTGCCATGTCTTCGTGTTCGTCTTGCATATTCCGATAGTATACCGTCTAGATCAGATTTGATAAGAGCAGGCCAATACTTTTCCAAAAACAATAATTCACTATACGCAGAACCCCAAGTCATAAAATTAGATAGTCGCTGTTCTCCACCAGTTCGAACGATAATATCAGGGTCTGGCATCTCGCTACTCCAAATAAAATTTTTAAAGCTTTCCTCAGTAACTTTCTCACCTTTGGCAATCGCTTTATTTACCCCTTCCACAATTTCTAAACGACCACCATAAGACAACGCTACCCACACATTTGTAGCTTTATATTTTTTAGTGACTTCCTCAAGATTTTCAATTGACTTGATGAGGGATTTGGACAAACGAGATCGGTCACCAATTACCCGCATACGAACTTTAAGTTTATCTGCACTTTTAGCATAATTATTTAAACCCACAGTGAGTAGCTCCATCAAATAGGAAACTTCTTCCTGACTACGATTCCAATTTTCTGTTGAGAAAGCATAAAAAACCGCATGACTAAGTGACTCATCTT
This sequence comes from Candidatus Kaiserbacteria bacterium, assembly GCA_020428895.1. Classification (GTDB taxonomy): domain Bacteria; phylum Patescibacteriota; class Minisyncoccia; order Phycocordibacterales; family UBA918; genus OLB19. Next base: position 785 of record JAGQLZ010000049.1, on the reverse strand, counting down.
TAACCCAATTAACTACCTCTTTAAAAACTTTTTCACCTTCCTTGTGTCCCTCTAAGCTTGTTAGATTCTTTTCTTTAGCCCACCGGCGATTGCCATCCATAATAAAACCAATGCAATTTGGTTTTTTGTTTTCTTCATTCATATTTAATGTAACACCGAAAAATCGTTGTACGTTTCACTAACATTACCCCATTCAACTTCAACTCCAGTCACTTCAGACAAAACTGAACCCTCGTGTAGATACTCTACAAATTCTTTCAAAATATCTGGACTACCTTGTGCACAAATTATAACTGTTCCTTTTTTGTCATTCTTAACCCAACCAAAAATCCCTAACTCACCAGCCGAATGTTGGACATAATCACGAAAGCGTACTCCCTGCACTTTGCCATGCACAATACATTTCATTTCTATCATAATGATGAGTATACCTTGCAAAAAATATAATTTCGAATTATAAATGTGTTTGGTAGCAAATTCAAAGAAAGTAAGTAATGACAGACATAAATGAATGGACTCCACTTCGGGATGAGGAAGACCGTGAACGTACTAGGGACAAAAATGGAAAACGGGCTGAACCCCAAGATGGTCCGCTCTCCAACAACCCCAACGGAAACAGGGACGGAAACGGTGGACGTTTGTCTACACATTCAATTATGAATCAAAGACGTTAACCTTCTAAGAAAAGCAGCTGGCCCGTGGCCAGCTGCTCTTGTCTTTTTTTAAAAAAACGGTACGATAGTGCAACGTAAATATAAAATGCGCGCTTAGCTCAGTTGGTAGAG
>JAGQLZ010000048.1 GCA_020428895.1 Candidatus Kaiserbacteria bacterium | reverse complement strand
ATTTTCATATATATATTCTAATTTATTTATTTATATTTTAGCTAAGTATATTTTAGTACTGGAAATAAATCCATTTATTTCAGTTTGTAATAAGTTTTGAAGATTGGTGTATTAATAGATGAAGCGATAGACGGGTAGCGGCACACGAAGCCATGTGATTAATAAAACTCAAATCAATAAGGTCCCGTATATACCTAGATGCTTCATGATTAAACTTTGCAAAGCTGAAAATTATTAAACTTAAAAATTAATTATAAAAATGTTAAAAACAATAATGATTCCGGTAGCGGCTTTTGCGGTGACGGTAACTGGAGCTAGTGCTTTTTCTAGCGAGATGTTGGAGAAGTTAGATATAAATCTAACTAATGATCAGGTGATTGCTCTTGAGGAGGCTCATGAACTTAAAATCGGCGGAGCCGATCGAGACGAAATAAAATTAATCTTAGAAAATGCTGGTCTTGATAAAGAAGTCATGAAAGAAATTCATAAAGTATCTCATGCAGAACGAGCTGAACATCGTAAAGCAATTAAGGTCGCCATTGATTCAGAAGATTATGAGGCTTATCTAGAAGCGGTTGCCGATACTCCACGAGCTGACTTGATTGATTCAGAGTCTAAATTTGAAAAATTAGTTGAAGCTCATCAATTACGTGAAGCTGGTAATCACGAGGCAGCTAAAGAAATTATGGAAGATCTTGGCTTCCAGAAGCCAGCTGGACACGGGTTTGGCGGTGGTCACAAAGGATCTAAAGAAGGTAAAGGTTTTGGTCCAAGTACGGAGTAAATAAATAATAAAACTAATTTTAGTGGTCCTGATTAATAAAATCGGCTGTCAGCTAAAGTTAATTAAATACTCAGTAAAAACAAAAATTAAATGAATTAATGCAAAAATACAGGCTCAAGTGCTTGTATTTTTGTAATAATTAAGGGTTTTTAGTGTAGTATTTTATAAATAGTATTATGGTCGAAAAAAGTGATGAGCAGATTGTGGCTCTGGTGCAAGCTGGGGATGCAGAGGCTTACGGAGAAATTATGTCTCGGTATGAAAATAAACTTAAGCGATACGCTTGGAGATTTCTTAATACCAGAGAAGAGATTGATGACTTGGTACAAGATGTGTTTATTAAAACTTATACTAATATAAAGTCTTTCAATACTAGTCTACGGTTTTCACCATGGATTTACCGGATTGCTCATAATACTTTTGTAAATGAATTAAAACGAAAGAAGCACATCTTTAATTTTTTTGATTCGGATACTATTTTGCCTTTGCTTGCTAGTAAAGAAACTGCAGATGCTGATACGATGGATAATGAAATAAATGAAGAGTTGGAAATATTTGTGGAGAAATTACCACCTAAATATCGTGAAGTAATAGTTTTACATTATTTTGAGTCTTTAAGTTATCAGGAGATAAGTGAAGTTTTGCATATTCCAGTTACGACAGTAGGAGTTAGAATGACTAGGGGCAGAAATAAACTAAAAGGATATTATCAGTTAAGTGAACAGAATCATGAATAACATACAAGAGAAAATTCTAAATAAAATACAATCTGGTGAGGTTTATATGAAACCCAAATGGCATTTTGTATTAAGAACAGGATTACTGTTGTGTGGAGTTGTGATAGTGCTTTTGTTGGCTGTTTATTTTTTGAGCTTTGCTATTTTCTTTATGCACCAAAATGGTATATGGCTCGCGTCTGATTTTGGTTTTAGAGGAGTTAGTTTTTTTGTGATGTCTTCACCATGGTTAATAATTTCTACCAGCTTGGCATTTATAATTTTGCTGTATGTCTTAGTTCATAAATATTCTTTTAGTTATAAGCGACCGTTAGTGTATTCAATGTTGTTAATAGTAGTTGTAGCTGTAATAGGGTCACTTTTGATGAATAAAACATTTATGCACCAACGATTGGGTAATATTATTGAAGGTCATCAAGTACCGATGTTGTCACCAATGTATCGCGGTGCGATGCAAGAACGTCCAGAAGGGGTGTTGGTCGGTACGGTAGTTGAGCTATTAAAAGAAGGTTTTGTGATTAAATCAGAAAAAGATGAATTTATTGTAGTAACCGTAACTGAAAAAACAAAACTACCACCCGATATAAAAATACAGTCAGGCGATACGTTAATAGTTTTTGGCGATAGGAAAGGTGATTACCTAACAGCTTTTGGAGTTAAAACTTTTGATAAAGAAAAATTGCGACCTTTTAAAAATAACGGCAAGCAGAATGGTCAATTAAAAAAAGTAAAAGAAAATAATCCAAGTTAATAAGTAAATAAAAGGTTGTGATATTTTAGGAATCAAATCTAATCACAGTTTTGGCTGAGGCTAGTTTCTGACTAAGTACAGCGTGTTTGGAAGGATTGTTCTTTGCCATGATACGCAACTCGCGTTCTTTTGAATTTAACTTTGAGCGGTTGATGCTAACTACTTTGATACCTTCTTCATTGAGAAGTTCCATTAGGTTTTCTTCTTGTTTGTCAGTGTTTTTTATTACAATAGTGAACTCTAAGAATTCGTGAAATTTATCAATCTTTCTTTCTAAGCTCGGCAATATCCACAAAACTACCAATACCAATATCACTACGCTACTGGTCATTGCATAAGCGCCAGCTCCCATGCCCATACCCAAAGAGGCAACTAACCAAATAGAAGCAGCCGTGGTTAGCCCTCGTATTTGCATACCGGATTTGATAACAGCTCCAGCTCCTAGAAAACCAATTCCGCTAACAATAGCAGCAGCAATTCGAGCTGGGTCAACTTCCTTGCCAATTTCACCCGATAAGATAGTAAAGACGCATGATCCGATGGCAATTAAAATCATGGTTCGAAGACCGGCAGTTTTGTCGTGATACTCACGTTCAAAACCGATAGCTGATCCAGCTAAAGTGGCCATTAGTATGCGAATTAAATATTCTTCAAACATACAAAACTATATATATGTTAGCATGCCGAGTCTTCTATTAATGGGCGAAAGCCACACAGGTTATGTTTGACGGCTGCCAAGGAAGCAAAGCTTCCTTGGCAGCCGTCAAAGTCGCACCAGTGGTCATAACGTCATCTACTAAAAGTACGTTTTTATTAGCAATAAGTTCTGGTTTAATACAGGTAAAAGCTCCTCTAATATTCTTAAGGCGTTCATTTTTTGGAAGGGAAGTTTGGGGTGGTCGATTGACTCGAGTCAATATATTTTTTTGATAATTAATTTTTCCGGCCAACAAAACACTTTCAACTTGATTATGGCCTCGGTTTTTGAGGTGCTCTTTTGATAAAGGTAAAGGCACACACATGTCGTAAATTGGCTGTTCAGTTTTCAGCCAGAGATTAAATAATTCTCCTAATAAATAATGAGCGTGTCGGTAATGTTGAAATTTACTAGACTTAATAGCCGCTTTGATAATGGGCTCTTGATAGCTACTAATGCACGTAATTTGATTTTGGTTACTTAGGGAATAATGATTAATAAATTTTGTTTTATTAACATCACGCAGTAACAAAACCTCAGGGCTAGGAGGGATTACTATATCGAGAAAGTTTCTTAATATGTGAATCACTACCTATAGTATACGACATTGTCCATGATAGAATAGTCACGTAAACTATGGCACTTTTAGATAAGTTATTTACATCACTAAATTCCAATAAAGGCCCGACCTCTTCTCGGGTGGTTGGAATTGACGTTGGTTCTTCATCCATCAAGGTAGTGGAAGTGCAGGAGAGAAACTCAGTACTCACACTTACTACTTATGGTGAAATACAACTTGGTCCATACGATAATTTAGGAGTCGGCCAGACCTCTATCCTAGATGCTACTAAAGAACAGAGTGCTTTGGTGGATGTTTTGCGCGAATCAGCAGTAAAAGCCAAGGTAGCAACTTTCGCTATGCCGTTGGCGTCTAGTTTTGTAACCACTATGACCATTAAAGCTGGTCAAAAAGAAGATATCTCACCTCGAGTACGTATCGAAGCTAGAAAGTACATACCGGTACAGTTGAGTGAAGTTACTCTCGATTGGGCAGAAATTGAAACTCACTCAGAAGTTAGCAAAACAGCCAGAGATATTCTGTTGGCAGCCATTCAAAATGATTCACTAAAGCGTTTTAATAATTTAATGGAATTTGTGAATCTTAAAGATACACCAACTGAAATTGAATGCTTCAGTTCCATTCGAGCTGTTTATGATAGTGATGTTAAAAATGTAGCAGTGATTGATCTTGGAGCGAGTTATTCGCGTTTATATATTTCTAATGATGGACTATTGCAAAGAATGCATAGAGTACGAGCGGGAGGTAAGCAGGTGACTGATGTTTTAGCTAAAGAAATGGATTCATCATTTCAAGACGCTGAGTTCATGAAACGAACAATTAATAATGGAGATGATAATTACGATATTGTTAAAAAAGCTTACAGCTCTGTTTATGATCGACCGCTTCATGAGTTTCGTCAGGTGATTGAAGAATATGAAGCACGCACCGGAGAGAAGGTTAAGTTAGTATATATTTGTGGCAGTAGTAGTTTATTTCCTGGTGCTGCAAAACAAATTAAAGAGGCTTTAGGTCGTGAAGTTATCTTAACAAATCCGTTTAAAAAAGTAGCTTATCCAGCCTTTATGGAAGATACTATTACTGAGCTTGGTCCAACTTTTACCACGGCACTAGGGGCAGCGCTACGTCAGTTTGAATAATCTTTCCACAGTGCAAGTGCACATATTACTTTAAAGATGCACTATAATATAAATACTATGGCTCAAGAGTCTAATGCTTCGTTCATTCCAAAAAGAAACCCTGGTAAAAATCTCAAACGTGCTGTAACTAGGCGTGTCTATCTACTGACTTTTCTAAGTTACGTAGCTTTATTTTTAGCAATCATTTTAGCAGCCGCTTTATTTGGATATAAATACTATTTAAATAATCAATTAACTGAAAGAGTTCAACAATTAAAAATCGAAACTGATAGTTTTGATGGCGCTAAGATGGAAGCAGTAGTTGACCGACATCGTCGGATCAAAATGGTGGAAGCAATCTTAGAAAAAAATGTATCACTTTCTAACTTACTTGAGGTTATTGATGATCATACAGCCGTAACTATTCAGTATGAAGATGTCACCATTGAACGTAAGGATGTAGATACAGTTGCTTTAAATGCAAAGATAGTTACTGATAATTTAGATTCGGCTATTTTTCAAAGAGGGGTCTATAATGATGACATAGAAGAAATTGCGGGAGTTCAAATAACCGACATAACCTTTGAAGTAGGTGGGTCAGCCAATTCAAATTCTGGTTTATCAGGCAGACAGGCCAATGCTAAATTCCAACAAATCGTTGATAGTGGCGAAGAGCCGTCTGTGACTATGACCGCTATATTTTCTTTAGATAATGAATTAATTGGCTACGAACCAGTTAACGATCAGTTCCAAGGTTTACAGCAAAATCAAGAAGAAAATTTAGAAGTTATTGAGGACGATAACCAAGAAGATATAATATGAGCTCTTTAACTACATTTATTCAAATTATATTACTGGTAGTGGCCATTGGAATTGGTTTAACTTACCTAAAGCCAACCTTTGAAGATATTCAAGGTATTCAAGACGACATTGCCGTTTACGAAAATGAAATTAAAAATGTTGCAGCTGTAAATGCCGGTCTTGAATTGTTATATCAACGAGTAGTAAAGATGGATACTCAGTACAAAAAATCCCTGTACACATATCTGCCAGATGAGATTGACGAGCTTTCAGTCCTAAAAGACATCATTACTATCGCTGAAATGGATGATAATCTGACTATAATAGGAGCTTCTCCTGAAGCGCTGGAAACAGAGATTGAGATTGAGGGGCATGAAGATGACTTACTAGTCACTGGTTCGTTTATGATTGAATTATACGGACCGTATGATTCTATCAAGCAGTTTTTGCGGCGAGTTGAAAAAAATAACTATCAATTGATGGTGTCTGATATGACTTTACAGCCATCAGAAGTAGATAGTGGTAGTGGTTTAATGGAAGATATCATTCAGACTGAAATAACCTTTGTAGCGTTTGCTTTACCAGTCAAAATTAATAACAGAGATTAATATGAGCAATTTTCTAAAAAATCTACTATCTATTGCCGTTATTGTACTTGTTGGTTTAGCTGGCTATTATATTTTTGTTAATAAAGATACCGGTGAGTTGGATTTAACTGGTCGAGCTGGGCTGGACGCTGAAATTTTAGCAAGCACACAACTTTTTATTGAGAGAGGTCGTATTTTAGATTCAATTTCTCTAGAAACTGATTTGTTTACTGACTTACGTTTTACAAGTTTGGTTTCTTATTCTACTGAAGTACCTGAAATACCACTAGGTCGTGAGAACCCTTTCTTACCAGTTGAAAACCGAAACAACTAAAGTTTTAATCTGAGTAATTAAAAACACAATTATGGATTTATTAGACCACTTACTCGAAATAGGCGAGGTGAGCAATTCTCTTGTTGAAGAGGTTAGGAAAATTGTATCCGAGCGTGGTCTGAGCCAAGAAGCGGCTTTACTTGAATTGGGTGTATCGCCAGAAAAAATACGAGAAGAGTTAGCGGCTTATTACAGTTTGCCAGCCTTTATTCCTGAAGAAGGTTTCACTATCGCTGATGATGTATTAAATTATATTCCTGAAGATTCGGCCATCCACTATAAGTTAGTGCCACTTAAGGTTGAAGATGACGTGTTGCTGGTGGGAGTTAATGATCCTGACAACTTACAATTACGTGAAGTACTGAACTTCATAAGTGCCAAAAATAATTTGCCATTCAAGATGGTGTTTATGCTTGAAGCTGATGTCAAGAAAGCACAAAAATTTTATGAAAACTTAAAAGGTGAAGTGTCTGATGCCTTGGTTAGTCTGGAAGACGAGCTTGAGAAAAAAATTGCTGAGCGAGGTGAAAGTGAAAATGAGAATAATAAAGTATCCCCAGAGCATATAAAAGAAGATGCGCCAGTTACTAAAATTGTAGCTACCATTTTGCGATACGCTGTAGACGGCAGAGCTTCTGATATTCACATCGAACCAACTGACAGTAAGGTTATGGTTAGGTTTCGAGTTGATGGTGTGTTATCTAAAAGTCTTGAATTACCTCGTAACGTACACAGTGCGGTAGTGGCTCGCATAAAAATTTTATCTACAATGCGACTGGATGAAAAAAGACGCCCCCAAGACGGGCGATTTGGTGCTAATTTTGATAAGCGCAAGATTGATTTTCGTGTCTCTGTCTTACCTACTAACCACGGTGAAAAAGTAGTAATGCGTATTTTAGATAATGAGAAAGGAGTTTCAACCCTTGAAGAAACTGGTATTAATAAACATCATTTGGAAGCCATTCGTAGAATGGTAAAAGAACCTTATGGAATAATTCTTATTTCAGGTCCAACTGGTTCTGGTAAGTCCACTACGCTTTACGCCATGCTTAAAGAAGTTGATAGGGCTGGGAAAAATGTTTTGTCACTTGAAGATCCAGTCGAATACAATATTGACGGAGTTAGTCAGTCACAGGTTAGACCAGAAATTGGCTATACATTTGCCAATGGTCTGCGCGCGGCTTTACGTCAAGATCCAGACATTATTATGGTGGGAGAGATTCGAGATAAAGAAACTGCACAATTGGCTATTCAGGCTGCTCTAACCGGTCACTTGGTGTTATCTACCATCCACACAAATAATTCTATTGGTGTGGTACCTCGATTAATAGACATGGGAATTGATCCATATTTAATTGCACCAACTCTTAAATTAGCGATTGCACAACGTTTGGCTAGACGAATTTGTGGTGAAGGTGAAGAGGAGCCAGTTAGTAACAGTATGAAATTAATGATGGAAGACGCTTTTAAAACTCTTCCAGAAAAATATAAAAACAGAATTCCTGAAGCCAAAACGGTGGTAAACCCTAAGCCGTCTCCTAGTTGTGCTACTGGTATGCGTGGGCGAGTGGCAATTATGGAAGCTTTAGAGATTAACGAAAGAATTCAAGAATTGATATTGCGAAATGCTTCTGAAGAAGAAATGTTTCATGAAGCGCGTAGTAATGGTTTTATGAGTATGAAAGAGGATGCCATCATAAAAGCATTAAATCACGTTATTCCGTATCAAGAGATGAATACGTTTGGCTCAAAAGTTGGTATCGAAGAAACATTTGATGAATTGGAAGAAATAGAGGTTGCTAGTAAACAACCTGTCGATAACTCTCAATAAAACAAAGCAAGAAAAGCTATAATTGATGTTAATGAAACTATTGCTAGTTGATGACGATGCGTTTTTGCGTGATATGTACGCTACAAAATTTAATCAAAAAGGTCACACCGTAGAAGTGGCCGAAAGTGGTGTAGCTGGGTTAAGAGCTTTGGAGAAAGATAATACTTTCGAGATTATTTTGTTAGATATGGTAATGCCCGGCATGAACGGTATTGATTTTATCAAAAAGGTAAAAGATACCTATCCAGATTCTAATATGAAATTCATTGTATTATCTAATCAAGGACAAAGGGAAGACATTGAAGCCGCTGAATCAATTGGGGTAGCCGGTTATATCGTAAAAGCAGAGTCTATACCTAGTGAAGTTGTAAGCAAAGTAGAAGAGTTGTACCAATCCTAATTAATAAATAGACGTCATGGCCTTTGATTATAAAAAAGAGTTTCAAGCATTATCAGACCTAGTGGTCGATGAGGGTGGATCAGATATTCACTTTTCGGTTGATATGCATCCGGTGATTCGGGTTACTAACTCTTTGATACCTTTAACTAAAAAACCTATTTTGACCAATGATGATGTTGAAGGTTTTGCTAAGGTAGTGATGCGTAAAGATATTTTTGATCGGTTTAAAAACTATGAGGAAGTAGACTTTTCTTACGAAGACGCTGCTGGAGTTCGTTTTCGTGGTAACGGTTTCTATCAGCGTAGTCGTATGGGTATCGCTCTTCGTTTGATTCCAAATGTGATTCGTGATTTTGATGAACTAAATTTACCGCCGGTACTTGAAAGTTTTACTAAACGACCGCAGGGATTCTTTTTGTGTGTAGGTCCAGTTGGACAAGGTAAATCAACCACTTTGGCAGCGATGATTAACCGTATCAACAAGGATAGAGCGGAACATATCGTAACTATTGAGGACCCAATTGAATATGTTTATACCGAAGAAAAAGCATTGATTGATCAGCGTGAAGTAGGAATTGATACAGTTAGTTTTGAAACGGCTCTTAATGCCGTTTTTCGACAAGACGTTGATGTGATATTGGTAGGTGAGATGCGTAATAAAGAAACTATCGAAACGGCGGTGACCGCTGCAGAAACTGGTCACTTGGTATTTTCAACTCTCCATACCAATGATGCTGCGCAAAGTATTAACCGTATTATTGATACTTTCCCAGGTAATCAGCAAGATCAGATTCGGGTGCAGTTGGCTAGTTCGATGATTGGTATCTTTTCACAGAGACTGATTCCGCGCTTGGCTGGAGGGCTGGTTCCTGCCTATGAATTACTTATTAACAATAGTGCTGTTTCTAACTTAATTCGAGAAAATCGAGTGCATGAAATTTCGTCTGTTATTGAGACAGGATTGGAGCATGGTATGATCGATATGAATCGTTCGTTGGTTCAATTAGTTAAAAATGGTGAGATTTCAGTTGAAAACGCTTTTGCCTTCTCAGTTAATCCTAAAGGGCTAGAACGTTTGTTATAATAAATTTATATGATCTTTGAATACGTTGCAGTTGATTCATCTAATGCCCAACGAGAGGGTACAGTTGATGCGGTAAATATAGACGCAGCAATTTCAGCGGTTCAAAAACGCGGTTACACTATTCTTTCAATAAACCCTTCTGATCAAGGAGTTAGTTTTTTAAACTTAGAATTTCATTTATTTAGTTCCATCTCGACTAAAGAAGTGGTTATTTTTTCACGACAAATTGCCACACTTTTTGAAGCCCATGTATCACCACTGCGAATTTTTAGACTTCTAGCTGCTGAAACAGAAAACCCAAACCTCAAAAGAGTCCTAGAAAGTGTGGTGGAAGATTTGCAAGGTGGTAGTACTATTTCACGTGCTCTATCAGCCCATCCTGATGTATTTTCTCCTTTTTATGTAAACCTAGTTCGCTCGGGTGAAGAGTCTGGTTCTTTGGATAAATCCTTTAACTATTTAGCCGATTATCTTGATAGAAACTACGAAATCGTATCTAAGACCCGTAATGCTTTGGTTTATCCAGCTTTCGTTATCTTTGTGTTCATTGTGGTAATGGCTTTGATGTTGACTATGGTGATTCCAAAGATTGCGGAAATTTTGACTAGTTCCGGACAAGAGTTGCCAATCTACACCAGAATAGTGATCGGAGCTTCTGATTTTATGGTCAATTACATTGGAATCATTTTGGTTCTTTTGTCTGCCGGTGGAGTTGGCTTATGGCGATTTAGTAAGACTGATGTTGGTAAGCGAACAATTGACGAGTTTATGATTTCAATACCGGTATTAGGTAATCTCCAACAGAAACTATTTTTGACAAGAATTTGTGACAACATGTCCACCATGCTTAGTAATGGTATTTCAATTGTACAAGCGATTGAGGTAACGGCTGCGGTGGTTGATAACTTGGTTTACAGAGAAATATTAGAATCTGTGCTGGCTGAAGTGAAGGGTGGTCGGTCTTTTGCCGATACGATTTCTGAATACCCAGAAATTCCGGGGGTGTTAGCTCAGATGGCTAAAGTGGGGGAAGAGACAGGAAGTCTTGGTAGTATCTTGGAGACCTTGTCCAATTTCTACCGACGGGAACTAGATAATGCCGTAGATACCATGATTGGCATGATTGAACCGATGATGATTATTCTTCTCGGTACGGGAGTAGCAGTACTCTTAGCGTCAGTGTTGATGCCAATCTACAATTTGACTAGTGCTTTCTAAAACAAAAAACAGCGGATTCATTTTAAAATTAGAGTCGAATCCGCTGTTTTTTGTTTCTAAATTTCCTTCAAATGTCTTTCATACCAAAAGATTACAGGTTCTAAAATAGACTGTTTATCTATTTAAACTTATTACTTTTCCACACCCAAAGTAAAATAACGCTTAAATAAAAGTATAATTTAATAAGGCCACGTACATGTGGAGCATTCTCAATTTTGAGCTAAACAGCTGTAAGCTCAAACAGACGAGAATTTATTAATAAAAATCTAAATTATGATAAAACGAACTTTACAAAGAGGTTTTACACTTATCGAACTTCTTGTAGTAATTGCCATCATTGGTATCTTGGCCGCGGTGGTATTGACCTCACTAAACGATGCTCGTGATAACGCTAACGATGCTTCAGCCAAGTCATCAATCACTAGTATTCGAGCGCAGGCTGAAATATTCTATAATGAAAATAATTATTCTTATGCAAACTTGTGTGCTGCTGCTGAGATCACCAGACTAACTGGTGCTGCTACCGCTCAAGGTGCTCAGAATCTAGATTGTGATTCAAGTGCAACTGATTATGCTGTGGAAGTACAGCTTCGAAGTGGTCAATATTTCTGTGTAGACAGTGGCGGTAATGCCGGTGAGCAAGCTGCTTCTAAAGGAGCTGCTGCAACTCAGTGTTAATAACATTAATTACCAAAAAAACCCGCTTCGGCGGGTTTTTTGTTTGTTATACTTAAGGTTGTGAAAAAGACTATTCAATCCAAAGGCTTTACCTTGGTGGAACTTTTGATAGTAATTGCTGTCATAGGTATTTTAGCTAGCTTAGTTATTAGCTCGCTTAATGACGCGAGAGAGAATGGTCTTAATGCTCGCATTACCGCAGAGATGAAGTCATTGCAGAATCGGGCCATTGTCGAACAAGGATCGGCCCTTACCTTTGATGTGGTGTGTGGCACCAATGGTGAGACGCAAGCGACTAAACTAGCGGCACAAATTGCTACTATCAACGGTCGCTCACCAAGTACAGCGGTTTGTAATAGTGATTCTGATAGCTACGCAGTTTCCATTGAGTTAATTGGTGGTGGACATTGGTGCGTAGACAGTACTGGCAACGCTAACGAAATTGCTAGTACACTTGGTAGTGGTGTCTTAACTTGTCCCGCTTCCTAAATCACTGTGTATATCAACTTAGCCTCGTATGACCTAAGGTATACTTGATACATGGCTGATTTAGCTTTACTCCCAATTTACTTTTGGCAAATCACGGCGTTTATATATGGTTTGGTAATTGGTAGTTTTCTCAATGTTTACATCTACCGATTTCATACTGGTCGCTCACTGCAAGGTAGTTCACATTGTTTATCTTGTGGTAAGAATTTACGTTGGTATGAGCTAATTCCACTGTTTTCATACTTAGCACTGCGGGGACGGTGTAATGGTTGTCACGCTTATATTCCATCACGGTATTGGTTGGTTGAGTTGTTAACAGCAGTGTTATTCTGTCTGACAGTCGGAGCGTTTAGTAATTTATTTTTGATTTTATTTTCACTGGTGGTCATGTCGGTGATTGTAGTAATCACGGTCTATGATATTGCTCATATGGTCATTCCAGATCAGTTTGTGGTGACTATGTTGTTGTTGGCCATCTTACAGAAAGTCTATTTCTACGTATCAGGCAGTAGTATTGAAAATATTATATACAGTGTTTTGGCGGCCATGTCTGCCTCGGCCTTCTTTTATGCAATGTGGCGATATTCCGCAGGTAAGTGGTTGGGATTTGGTGACGTCAAATTGGTTTTTCCTTTAGCATTATTAGTTGGTTATAAAGCGGTTTTTTCGATGGTAGTGTTGTCATTTTGGGCTGGCGCAGGTATTAGTTTGGTTTATATCGGTTGGCAATATTTAGAGAAGAGGGGAAAACCGCACTTACGGTTTGCTAGAGAAAACATTACAATTAAAAGTGAAGTACCGTTTGCCCCTTTTTTGATTGTCGGTTTCTTATTAACTTACCTGTGGCATATAGATGTTCTTATGCTAATGCAATACGCACTATAAAATATATGAACCTCACTAAACAAAAAAACAAAGGATTTGGACTAATTGAGCTTTTGGTAGCGATTAGTGTTATGACTATAGTGTCAGCAACTATTCTAACTAAACACAAAGCTTTCGATAGTGCGGTAGTCTTGCGCAACCAAGCCTACGAAGTAGCCTTTACTCTCCGAGAAGCCCAGAATTTAGCGGTTAGTGCTGCGTATAATCCTGATAGTGCTACGGGAAATGAGTATCGCCAGCGTTATGGAGTTAGGTTTGACTTAAATGAACCAAGGGTCTACCGATTGTTTAAAGATAATGATGGCAACGGAGTTTACACTCATGATTCAGGAGAAGAGTATGGTGCACCAGGAATTTTAGACCCACGATTTTCGTTTACTTATTTGAAAGAAATTTCAGGTGATGATGTTGACGGACCGTTAGAGGTGATGTTCGAGCGACCAAATTTTGATGCTGTTTTTGATCCAACATACTTATCTGGTGGGATTGTAATCGGGCTTTCAGCAGAAAATGGCATGATTAGAGAAATTCAAGTAACCCGCACTGGTCAGATATCAGTGCTAGATA
>JAGQLZ010000047.1 GCA_020428895.1 Candidatus Kaiserbacteria bacterium | reverse complement strand
GTCCGGTTAGCTCAGCTGGTAGAGCGCTACATTGACATTGTAGAGGTCACAAGTTCAAGTCTTGTACCGGACACAGCGAGAAATAAAACAAAAACTGCTTTTGTTTTATCGCTGTGTCAGTCGGAGACATGTTTTTTGCTTTATATAATGCAAAAACAGTCGAGACTGGTGATTGAAATAGTCTGGGAGACTGTTTCAAATTCTTGTGAGCGTAAGCAAATTAGGTAAATTAGTTTGGGAAAATAATTTACTGACCCCACAAAACGCGGAGCGTTTTGTGTCGATGTAATACCACCGACTCAAACGGTAAAATATTTACTTTAGTAAATATTTTACCGAAACAACTAACATGATAATCCTATCCATCGAAACTTCTTGTGATGAAACAGCTGTTAGCTTAGTGGAAGCGGTTGGTGATTTTCCTAATGCTAAATATGAAATTCTAGGCAACGGCTTATGGAGTCAAATTGATATACATAGAGAATACGGTGGTGTATTCCCTGCTTTAGCTAAACGTGAACACGCAGCTACATTAGTATCAATGCTTGAAAAAGCAGTTCGTGAAGCTGGTCTTAAGAGTGATTACACACCGGAGATTGATCCAGAAACAGAATCTAAAATTCGCACTATTTTAGAAAGAGAGCCGTCATTAGCTGATAATCTTATTACTTTTCACAAAGAACACGGTACTATGCCGGTTGGTGCTATTGCTGTTACTGCTGGACCGGGTCTAGAACCAGCACTTTGGGTAGGGGTAAACTTTGCCAAAGCATTGGCGTTATTATGGAATGTATCAGTGATTCCTGTTAATCATATGGAAGGACATATTTTGGCTAGCATTTTTGATATTGAACATGATGATGAGTTAACTCCAATTCCCTTTCCAGCAGTTTCGCTATTAATTTCTGGCGGACACACTGAACTTATTTTAATGAAAGACTGGATACATTATGAAAAAATTGGTCAAACAAGAGATGACGCGGTTGGTGAAGCTTATGACAAGGTCGCTAGGCTGATGGGTTTACCTTACCCAGGTGGACCAGAGATTTCAAAACTAGCCAATGAGGCTAGGAAAAATAATCTACCACCATACAAAGACGACTTACCAACCCCCATGCTTCATTCTGGTGATTTGGATTTCTCATTTTCAGGATTAAAAACCGCTGTTCGCTACGCAATTGCCGATAAGGAATTATCAGATACCGACAAGAAAGCTTTAGCTAGAGATTTTGAAGACGTGGTAAGGACCGTATTGATTAAAAAAACTGAAATGGCCATAAATCAGTACGGTGCCGAGACTTTAATTATTGGTGGTGGCGTTAGCGCTAACCAATGGTTGATGAATGAATTTAAATCATACTTCTTAAATTCACATAAAGGTATAAATGTTTACACGCCTAGTCCAGGTTTAGCTACAGATAATTCCATTATGATTGCTCTAGCTGGTCATGCTCACCTAGATAAAGCAGCCAATCCAGCGGCGGCTAAATTCCTTAAAGCTAAAGGTAATCGTTCACTTTCTGACGAATAATCAAGAAGAAGGTTTGCATTTTTTATATTTTAGATATATAAACGGGAATCAATCGTTCTCTCGATCTTTTCTATTT
>JAGQLZ010000046.1:5056-5483 GCA_020428895.1 Candidatus Kaiserbacteria bacterium | reverse complement strand
GAAAGTTTTCAAATGCAGTACGCATTTGAAGATGGTGAGATAGTTGACGCTGCAGTTTTTGTAAAAGGCAAGGTGATACCGGTTGACTCAAAGTTTTCATTAGAAAACTATAACCGTTACATTGAAGCAGAGGGTGCTGAACGCATTCAGTTTGAAAAGACTTTTATTAATGATCTTAAACTCCGGATAAGTGAAACTGCCAAGTATATCCGACCAACTGAAAAAACTACTGATTTTGCATTTATGTTTATTCCTCATGAAGGTATTTATTATGATCTTTTATCTAACAAAGTTGGCGCTGGGGAAGAGAATCTTATTCAAAGGGCAGCTGGTAAGTATAAAGTAATCATTGTGTCACCAACGTCATTTCTGGCATATTTGCAGACAGTATTGCAGGGGCTTAAGGCAATGGAGATTGAAGAAAAGG
>JAGQLZ010000046.1:0-5037 GCA_020428895.1 Candidatus Kaiserbacteria bacterium | reverse complement strand
AGGATATTATAAAAAATGTTGAAAAACTTAGTATTCACTTGGGTAAATATGAAGATTTTTACCAAAAGTTAGGTAATACTCTGGCCACAACGGTAAATCACTATAACGCTGGCTATAAAGAGCTTAATAAAATTGATAAAGATGTAACTAGAATCACTGGTGAAACCATTGGAGTTGAGCCATTAAGTATTGAAAAGCCCCAAAAAGCAGACGAATAAAGTCTATAAATTAGTTTGTTATGAGCGATTATCCTATTGCATATTATGGCTTTTTCTTGTACTATATCGGCCATTATGACAACAGAAACAGCAACAGCTTCAAAAGAGACAGCTAAGAGCGGCGATTTTGCCGTGATTGCTACTGGTGGTAAGCAGTACGTTGTATCAGCTGGTGACGTTCTAAATGTTGAGTTGCTAGGTGATCACAAAGAAGGTGATAAAATTACTTTCGATGAGGTGCTCATGCAAAATGATAAAGTTGGTACACCAACTGTGTCAGGAGCAAAAGTAACCGCTACTTACCTTGGAGATACTAAAGGAAAAAAGCTTTCCATTATTCGTTTCAAGGCCAAAAGTAACCGTAGTCGTAAAGTTGGACACCGACAACACTACGCTGAAATCAAGATTGAATCTGTGAAATAAGTAAAACAAAAGGCCGGCGATGAAATCGCCGGCCTTTTGTTTTAAGTTTCTTATCATATCATTTCTTACTATCATATATGATAGTAAGGGACACAGAGAATTTTACAGATTTGAATTTAGTGTCTATTCACCAAGGCGTTTTTGATAGTCTCAGGATCAGCGTACTCAAGCTCACTACCAGTGGAAAGACCTCGACCTAAATGTGAGATTATTACAGCACTATTTTTTATAATTGGTTCAATTACCGAAATTATATATCGGTCAGTATTTTCTCCGTCAGGATTAACAGCAAAAGCTAAAATAATTTCTGATAGGTCACGTTTTAGTCTTTCTTCAATAATGGCGGTAAGCGTTTTAGTCCGCAAAGATGAACTGGTTGATTCCAATAAAGGAGCCGTACCACCAAGCACAAAATATAATCCATCGTAAATGCCACTTCGTTCAATTGGGGTGATGTCGTTATCACTAGCTACTACTAAAAGTTTACTGTGATCATGATTTACGTCACTGCAAATGTTACATAGGTAGTTATCATTTACAACGTTAACAGAAAAAAATCTTTGACAACTTTGACAACTTTTAGTGTTGGTTTTAAGTGATTCAATCAACTTAGCTAGATCTTCTGTGTCTTTTTCATTTAATCTAAGAATATGAAAAGCAAATCGCTTGGCTTGACGAGCGCCGACACCAGGAAATTTTTCAAATTTTTCGATTAGTTTATCTAAGTTGTTCATAAACTAAAAATCATCAGTCTGAGCACTCATACTACTATGGTGGGTATCGAGATTAATAAAGCGAACGTGTTTTTCGTCAAAGTAAACTTCAGCCGAACCAACTGGACCGTTACGGTGTTTTTCTACTAATATTTCAGCAATGTTCGGTCGCCCTGATTCTTGATCCTTGTTTATCTTATCTTCACGATGAATAAACATAACCACATCGGCATCCTGTTCAATTGAGCCAGAATCACGCAAATCTGATAGACGTGGTTTACCGCCACGTTGTTCTACGGCCCGAGATAACTGTGACAAAGCTAATACTGGTACATCGAGTTCACGGGCTAAAATTTTAAGAGATCGAGAAATTTCAGTAATTTGTTGTACCATTGAGTCACTGGCTTTGGTGGCAGTAGGGGACATTAGTTGTAGGTAATCAACAACTAAGAGATCAAGACCATGTTCATTCTTGAGCCGACGAGCCGCAGACCGCATTTTTAGGATATTTGTACCCGGTTCATCATCAATATGAATTGGAGCTTCTGAGAGGCGACCCATGGCGTCCTGAACGGCTTCAAATTCGGCATCATTAGACAATCTACCAGTTCTTAATTTCCATGAGTCAACACCGGCTTCTGCTGCTAGCATACGATCAACTAGCTGTTGGTCAGCCATTTCCAATGAAAAAATTCCAACTGAAGCACCGTGACGAAGAGCGGCGTTGCGTGTGATATCTAAAGCAAAAGTAGTTTTACCCATAGATGGTCTGGCTGCCAAAATAATAAGGTCAGATTTTTGTAGTCCAGACAACAGGTTATCTAGTGAGTGGAAGCCAGTTTGTACTCCTCGTTTTTCATCTTTGTTATCACTAAGATGTTCAAATCTTTCCCAAGCTTCTTTAAGTGAACTGCCAATAGTTTTAAATTTATTAGTAGTCGGCGCATTGGTTACGTGAAAGATTTTCTTTTCAGCTTGATCCATGGCTTCATCAACATTTTCTGGGTCAGAAAAACCAAGCTCTGCAATATCATCAGCGGCATGAATTAGATTTCTCAGTACTGATTTAGCTTGTACTACGCCGGCATAATAAAGAGCGTTGCCAGCGGCTGGAACAGTTTCAATAAGTTCACTAATGGTAGCAGCCCCTCCAATTTGATCCAGTTTGTTATTTGATTTTAGTTTATTAGTGACACTAACAATATCTATTGGATCACCTTTGGTAAAAAGTTGAAAGATAGCCTCAAATACAGACCTGTGCCTATCTACATAAAAACTTTCTGGATAAATTATTACTGACACATCATGCATCACGTCAGGCTTGAGCATAATGGCACCTAGAAGAGCTTTTTCTGTTTCAATGTCGTGAGGGACAGTACGAAGATTTCTTTGCGTAGAAGGTTTGGCCATAAGTCAGAGCATTATACCACCACAGTGATATTGACGGTTTATGTTAAAAACAGTGGAAAATGTTATTAATCTGTGTATAATCAAAACTAGAAGAGGGAGGAAATGTAATGTTCACAAATGTTGAGATAATCAAAGAATTTCTGATCAACTACTGGGCAACTTTGCTCGTATTGTCGCTGTTGGCTACTGCCAAAGTTGATCAGTTGATCACAGAGAAAGGAAGGGGCAGATAAGCCCCTTTTTTCATACCTTAGAAACCTTGGCACCACGTGGAGTGTCTTCCAATATGTAACCATTAAGGTTAATCACTTCACGCAAGCGGTCGGCTTCGTCCCAGTTTTGCGCAGCGCGAGCAGCTTCTCTTTCGTCAATTAGATTTTGAATTTCCTCAGGTAAATCATCAGCATTAACTACACCAAGCTCACGAATTACATCGTCAGGATTATCATTTAATCCTAAACCTAAAACTTCATCAAAGGATTTAATAGTAGTGACTTTATCACCTGGTTTTATAGCAGGATCCTTAATTAAATCCCAAACTATAGAAATTGCTTTAGGAGTATCAAGGTCGTTATTGATAGCATTTAAGAAAAGCTCCTGATAAGGCTTGTTTATTTGTCCTTTAGCATTTTTATATTCTTCAAATAGATGACGTCGTAGTCTAAATAAAGCTTTCTTGGCAGCTGTTAAAGCATCAAAAGTAAAATTGGCACTAGAGCGATAATGGGCTGTCAGTAACCAATATCGGTAGTCAGTTCCTGAAAAACCTCTGTCTAGAAGATTGGTCATGGTGACACCATTACCTAATGATTTTGATAATTTAGTGTCATCAATGGTAATAAAAGAATTATGTAACCAGTAGCGAGCAAATTTCTTGCCAGTCGCACATTCTGATTGGGCTATTTCAGCATTATGATGAGTGTATTTGTTATCTTCGCCACCAGTGTGAATGTCTATCTGTTTACCAAGAACAGCCATAGCCATCGCAGAACATTCAATGTGCCAACCAGGAAAACCTTTACCCCATTTACTATCCCAACCGAGCAGACCTTTTTTCCAAAGTGCAAAATCTGCTGGGTGTTTTTTTTCTGGGTTAGTTTCAACACGAGCACCTTCTTTCAGTTTAGAAATATCGACATTGCCAAGTACGCCATAAGCTGGAAATTTAGAAACATCAAAATATAATCCGTCTGAAGTTTCGTAAGTGTAACCTTTTTCTTCTAAGGTTTTTATAAGATTAATTTGTTCCTTTACATAATCACTAGCGCGTGTCCATTTGGTTGGCTCAAGTAATCTTAGCTCGTTAGCATCTTCCAGGAATTTTTCAATATAAGCGTCTGACAATTCACGCATGGCAGATAGAGTAACTGGTTTACCTTCCCGTTTAAGTCCTTTCATCATTTTATCTTCACCAGCGTCAGCGTCATCAGTCAGATGTCCAAAGTCAGTAAAGTTCATTACGTTTTTCACTTTGTAGTCATTATAAAGAAGGGTTCGCTTAAGTATGTCTGCCAATAAAAAAGCTCTTAAGTTTCCAATGTGAACATTGTCATAAACAGTTGGACCGCAACTGTACATAGTAACTATCTTGCCCATTGGGGAAAAGACCTCCTTGGTTTGAGTCGCCGAATTATAGAGTTTGATTTCAGGCTTCGGACTGGAATCTGGTTTATTTTTTGAGAAACCGAACATGACTAGTAGTTTAGCAAAAAAGACGGCAATCACGAAGTGATTGCCGTCTTTTTATATTTTGCACTATATCCAATCTTTAAATTTAAAGTAACCAAAGAAACCAATTGAAACAACTATCATAATGCCGGTAATAATCCAAAAGTCATTTTCTTGGCCGAGAATTGGGGTAGTCACTGTATTCATACCAAACATTGAAGTAAACAAGGTCAGTGGGAAGGTTATAAATGCCATGATGGTTAGTATCTTCATAATCTCATTTTGTTTAGTTGTCAAAAGAGCAGTATTAGTATCACGAAACTCATCCAAAGTTCGCTGAATAGCTTGAACTCTACGCATTAAGTGATCGTAACTATTTGGTAGGGTGGCAATATGATTAGCTGAGGCTTTACCAAAGGCGGTTATGTAGGCTGGTTTCAGTTGATCTAAAACTAATTCATAAGAGCTAATAGTGTGCCTAAATGAGATTACTCGCCGTCCCAAATTAGAAATTTCACTAACCATAGCTTTTTCATTTTCCTTAAAAATCTCTTGTTCAATGTCGTTGATTTTACTTTCTATATAGTCAAGTTTTTTATCTAAAG
>JAGQLZ010000045.1 GCA_020428895.1 Candidatus Kaiserbacteria bacterium | reverse complement strand
AACCATTAAACAAAAAATTAGCGTTTGGCGCTGATGGCACGTTTATATACATCTAAATGTTCCAACGCACTTCCCGTTCCTTTCGCCACACAAAATAGTGCCTGATCCGCTACATAGGCTTTCACATTGGTACGTCTCTTTACTAATTCATCAAAATTCCTAAGTTGTGAAGTGCCACCAGTCATAATGATTCCCCCATCAATAATATCGGCCGCCAACTCCGGTGGTGTNNCCTGCTAACTCTGGTGGAGTATTTTGAAAAACATCTTTAATTGCCCGAATCATTTGTCGCAACTCCTTACTTATAGCTCTAACAATTTCATTAGTTTTAATCTCAGTAGTCCGTGGCAAACCAGTTACCATATCGCGACCTTTAACTTCCATTATTAATTCTTCCTCTAAAGGTAAAGCTGAACCGATGGTAATTTTTACTTCCTCTGCCGTTTTTTCACCAATCGATAAATTTCGGGTCTTTTTAACGTAGTCCACTATAGCCGCATCAATGCGATTGCCGGCGCACTTTACTGAATTTGCTGCTACAATTCCACCAAGTGAAATAACCGCTGCATCGATAGTCCCTCCACCAATATCAACAATCATATGGCCTTGCGGTTCATAGATTGGGATTCCTGCTCCAATCGCCGCCAGAATCGGCTCTTTTACCACGTAAGCATTACGGGCGCCAGCCTTCATAGTGGCTTCAACTACCGCCCGACGCTCGGTTGAAGTCACTCCAGCTGGCACGGACACCATCACATCTGGACGAAATAAACTGTACTTACTTAACGATTTACGCAAAAAATAACGAAGCATGGCTTCGGTTACCCGATAATCAGCAATTACCCCATCTTTAAGCGGTCGATAAGCTTTGATACTGTCTGGCGTACGACCAATCATCAGTTTAGCTTCACTTCCAACCGCTAATACTTCATTATTATCTGAAACTGCCACTACCGAAGGTTCGTTTAATACAATTCCTTGACCTGGTACAAATACCAAAACATTAGTGGTTCCAAGATCAATCCCAACTTTTGGTGTAAAACGTCCTAACATAGTCGTTCTATAATACGCACCTTTATATAAAAAGAAAAGCCGCCCCGCGCGAGATGCGCGAGGCGTGCTGGTTGGTGTTATGTAGAACTGTTCTCAGATTCCCGTTCAGGAATTACGAAAGCTTCGATAGCCTCAGTGAGATCCAATATTACGTTACCAGACACTTTTTCGGCTCCATCGTACTCGCCAAGACGTTGGGACTGATATGGGATCTTTATCTCCACAAAGAACGTTCCATCTTTGTACTCCGCTTTGAGTATCTCGATCTTTCTATAAGATTGCTTGAATTCACCATGGTTGTTATGGAAGTCAACTTCCTTACGGATTGGGTCAAAACCTTCCGAAAACACACCAGCGAATTTAAGGATTACGAACGAGGTCAGATCATAAAGAGCAGTCATTGTTTGTCCTTTCGTAGACATGAACACGGTTCAGAACCAGATCACGGATCAGGTTCGCCTATACTTTGCCATAATATTTATTAATGTCAATGTTTATGACTCAAACTGCTACATAGCGTATATGCTATACTACTTTTGTACGTGTCCTGTTCAAAATTATTGAGTAGGATGAATGGTTGCTGGAAACTAGATATATAACCTACCCCAACATCAATCGTACTTAAAAATATAATTTTGATTAGGATGGAAAATATTGGACACCGGATTGCTGATTTGCGTGAGACCGAAGGTCTCACGCAAAAGGAATTAGCAAAAAAAATTAATACTACTCAAAGTGCTATCGCACGAATGGAATCTGGTCGGCAAAACATTAGTGCTGACATGCTCAAAAAAATCAGTACCGCGCTTGGTAAAAATCTGATTACCCTCTCCCCTGGCACAATGAATATTACTATTAATGGTGGTCACAAACTTTCAGGCACTATCGAAACAAATACCAGTAAGAACGGTGCCGTTGGCTTACTTTGTGCATCGCTCTTAAATAAAGGTACGACTACACTTAAACGAATGCCACGAATTGAAGAAGTTCATCGTATTATCGAAGTACTGGAAAGTATTGGAGTAAAAGTTGAATGGAAGGATTCTGACATTACCATCACCCCGCCAAATAAATTTGATCTTAAAGCCATTGATGATGAAGCTGCCAAACGAACCCGAAGCATTGTAATGTTTATTGGTTCTTTAATTCATCATATCAATCAATTTTCTTTACCACAGTCTGGTGGCTGTAAACTTGGCAGTCGTACTGTTAGACCACATTTTTATGCTCTTGAACACTTTGGTGTTGATATAGATACCACTGAACAAGCTTATAAAATTAAAGTAGCCAAAAAAACGCCGGAGGAAATCATTCTTTATGAATCAGGTGATACTGTTACCGAAAACGCTCTTTTTGCGGCTGCTCTTTCGCCTAGCACCACTGTTATCAAATACGCTTCTTCAAACTATATGGTGCAAGAAGTTTGTTTCTTCCTAGAAAAATGTGGTGTAACCATTGAAGGTATTGGTACCACCACTTTGACAGTTACTGGCATTGAAGAGATTGATCAAAACATCGAATACCATCTATCGGAAGACCCGACTGACAGTATGTTTTTCTTAGCAGCTTCAATTGTTACCAAATCTTCTATCACCATCACTCGTTGTCCAATAGATTTTCTAGAGCTCGAACTCCTAAAATTAGAAAAGATGGGTTTTAAGTATAAAAAATCCAAGCCGTATGTAAGTAAAAATGGTCACACTCGACTAGTGGACATCACAACCAAACCATCAAAACTTAAGTCACTTCATGAGAAAGTTTACGCTCGACCATATCCGGGACTAAACATAGACAACTTACCTTTCTTTGCAGTCATTGCTACGCAAAGTGAGGGACAGACCCTTATTCATGACTGGGTCTATGAAAAACGGGCTATTTACTTTACTGAACTAGACAAGCTTGGGGCTGATACTGTCTTGGCTGACCCACACCGAATCTACATCACCGGACCAACCAAACTCAAACCAACCGAGCTAATCTGCCCACCGGCCCTACGACCGGCTACCATTCTTTTGATTGCGATGTTGGGCGCCGAGGGACAATCAGTTTTACGTAATATTTACAGCATCAATCGCGGTTATGAAAATTTGGTTAATCGCCTACAGTCCCTCGGCGCCCATGTAAAATACCTCGATGAATTCTAAAAATTTGGTAAATTTCTACTACTCAACATACTTTGTTAAAATAAGAAGATGTTTGTAATTGAAGTGATTCCTCTGGTCCGTGGTGTTCATATCGAATCACTTTCGTATTTCTCAGCCACCAATTATACGGAAGGTTCTTTTCTTAAGGTTCCTGTCCGCGGGCGTCAAGTTCCAGCGGTGGTTATTCATACCCATCCGGTATCAAACGCTAAAACTTCTCTTAAGGCAGCTACTTTCTCACTACGTAAACTACCTGAACAAAAGGCCATGGGTTCACTACCTGAACCAATCCTCGCTACCGCCCGTGAACTAAGTAAAGAAATACCAGCTAAAACTGGTGCACTTTTATATCATTTCCTACCACCTGATATTCGATCCGGTTCATTTTCGTATCCAACTACCCCATTTCAAAAAAACAACGAGGAAACTACTCCGCAAATGCTTCAGGGTGGAAACAAGGAACGTTTTGTAGAGTACAAAAGTCATATTAGAACTACTTTTGCCCATCGTGGATCAGTGTTATTTGTAGTACCAACCACCAACGATGTACTTTATGCCAAGTCAATGTTAGATACTGGTATTGCTGATCGAATCGTATTATTTCATAGTGCTCAAACCAAAAAACAAAGAACTGAATCCTACGAGGAGTTTTCTGACTTAAGTACTGCCAAACTAATCATTACTACACCATCTCACGCATATTTGGACCGAACAGATTTACTTACTATCATTGTTGAAGCAGCTGGCAGCAAACATTATTGCAGTCGAACTAGACCGTACCTTGATCACCGTGACGCACTTAAGCACTACGCTAAAGCGGCCGGCCGAAGTATCATTCTTGGCGACCTAGTGCTACGCACTGAAGATGAATACTATCGTCGAGAAGACAAGTATTTAACTTTAGGCGAACATGCTAAACGNNGAATTGCTTTTCCTTCCCCAATGACAGTGATAAAGCAAAGTAATAAAAGAACCCTAGAAACTCCTTTTACTTTATTTTCAGACGAAACCATTAAAAATATTAAAACCACACTGGAAGGACGAGGATCGGTTCTTTTATATACCGCCAGACGTGGCCTAGCACCCGTAGTAGCTTGTTATGACTGTGGTCATATCTTTCGTTGTCCTGACTCACATACTCCCTACTCACTTATGCGCACTCATAAAAACGGTAAAGAGCAACGTTGGTTCATTTCCCGTACTTCTGGCAAGCGAGTTGAAGCGGCTGATGTCTGTAGCGAATGTGGTTCATGGAGATTACGTGAGCGAGGAATTGGTATTCAATACATTGAAGACGAATTTAAAACTCTTTTTCCTGACACCAAACAAATTATTTTTGATCACACCACTGCTACTACTCATAAAAAAGCTTTGGATTTAACCGACAAATTTTACAAAGAAAAAGGTAGTGTGATGATTGCTACTCCAATGTGTTTACAATACCTAAATAAACCAATTGATATTTCAGTTATCACTTCATTGGATGCTACTCGAGCGATTCCTTCTTGGCGAGCTGACGAAGAATTGTTCTCCACCCTAATGCGACTACGTGAGTTATCTTCAAAAAACTTAATAATCCAAAACCGATCGGATGTAGACGATCTAATGATTTATGCATCACGCGGAGCT
>JAGQLZ010000044.1 GCA_020428895.1 Candidatus Kaiserbacteria bacterium | reverse complement strand
GGGGATGGGCGTATCTCAATGTCAGTAAAAGAAGGTGAGAGAGTAGCTTTCAAAAGTTGGACAGAAAAAATGAAGATTGGTGACGAAGAATACTGGATTATCTCAGAGTCAGATATTTTAGGAATTATCAGCTAATAGAGAAAAATTATGGCAAAAGAAGTAATTTTTGGAGAAGACGTAAAGAAAAAGTTACAAAAGGGAGTAGATACCGTAGCAAACGCAGTTAAAGTAACACTTGGTCCACGTGGACGGAATGTAATTTTAGATAAGGGTTTTGGTGGTCCGATGATTACAAACGATGGTGTATCTATTGCTAAAGACATTACTCTTGAAGATAAATTCGAGAATATGGGGGCTGAAATCATCAAGGAAGTGGCCAATAAGACTAATGACTTAGCTGGAGATGGTACTACGACTGCAACGGTACTTACTCAGGCTCTAGTAAATGAAGGTTTGCGACAGACTACGATGGGACTTAACTCAATGGCGGTACGTACTGGTATGGAACATGCAGCGATTGATGTAGTTGACGCCCTTAAAGAAATGGCAACTGAAATCAAGTCTGTTGATGAAATCAAGCAGGTGGCCACAATTTCTGCCGAGAACAAAGAATTAGGTGAGAAGATTGCTGAGACAATTGATAAGGTTGGTAAGGACGGTGTGGTGACTGTAGAGGAATCACAGTCATTTGGTATTGAAACAGAGTTGACCGAAGGAATGGAATTCGACCGAGGTTATATTTCTCCATATATGGTGACTAATCCTGAGCGAATGGAAGCTGAATTTAAAGATGCTCAGATATTATTGACTGACAAAAATATCTCTAATGTGCAGGAGATATTGCCACTGTTAGAAAAGATTGCCCAAACTGGTAAGAAAGAGTTGGTAATTATCGCTGACGATGTTGAAGGTGAAGCACTGGCTACTTTTGTGGTTAATAAGTTAAAGGGCGGATTTTCAGTTTTGGCTGTAAAAGCACCAGGTTATGGTGATAGAAAAAAAGATATCTTGGCTGATATTGCGGTTACTACTGGAGCGCAAGTAATTACTGATGACCTTGGTCTAAAATTAGAAAATGTTGAACTATCTCAACTTGGTAAGGCTGATCGAGTGGTGTCTAGCAAAGAAAACACCGTTATTGTTGGTGGTGCTGGCAAAAAGGAAACAATTGATGACCGAGTAAGTTCTCTTAAAGCTCAGCTTGAACAGACTTCATCTAAATACGATAAAGAAAAGATTGAAGAACGTATCGCTAAACTTTCAGGAGGAGTAGCAGTTATTCGAGTTGGTGCCGCTACTGAAACTGAGATGAAGTATCTGAAGTTAAAGATTGAAGATGCGGTGAATGCTACAAAAGCAGCAATTGAAGAGGGAATTGTGCCAGGTGGCGGAAGTAGCTTAGCTAGAGCTGCCGCTATTGTTGAAAAGAATCTTTTGGCTAAAAAAGATCTTGGACGTGAGGAGATGATTGGCTACAATATTGTATTGAAAGCTTTAGAGATGCCTCTAAAACAAATAGCTGATAATACTGGAAGACACGATGGAGCAGTGATTGTTGAAAAAGTAAAAAATGCTGGTGGTAACGCTGGTTATGATGCTGCAGTTGGAGAAATGGTTGACGATATGATTAAGGCTGGAATTATTGACCCCGTTAAGGTTGAGCGAGCTTGTGTACAGCACGCTGTATCAGCCGCCGGAATACTATTAACTTCAGAAGCAGCGGTCGCCGATAAACCAGAAGATAAGTCTAAAGCAATGCCTGATATGTCTGGAATGGGTGGTGGCATGGGTGGAATGTACTAGTTTATAGGTCTCAAAAAGATATTAAAGGCCGGCCCCTTGGGGCCGGCCTTTTGCTGTTAACCTTTATGCCACACAGCTGGGTAAATAACGGTATTTTCTTGGTTGTCATCAAGAGATTCATTTGATATACCCAGACCAACCAACGCATCATTGCGGAAAAATACCGGAACTTCAATAGTCTCTCCCTTTATACTTCTCTCAAGTCGACAAGCATTATAAACGGTTCCGTTTATTTCAAAATTGTTACATTTTTTATGGACATAAATACCAAATGAATTTATAAAACATTCACCAACTTTGAGTTTTCCAAAAGGTTTATATTTCATTTAGGTACTCCTTTTTACTAATCTCTAACTTACAAGAATAAATTCACATACGCAAGGATATAGCCGGCCCCAAGGGGCCGGCTTTTTGACGTTATATCTTTGCCAATCTAGACAAGTTTTTCTGGGCTTGTTCTTCTTTGTTGGCGAAGTACTCGGTGTTGTAGATTTTGAGGTGATCTTTGAGAAACTTCCTTGCCCAAACTCCACGATTTTTATGGAACTCCTGTTCAGTTTTTATTGACTGCCACTCGCACCAATTGTCCTTTGTATCTTCCTTAAACTTAGACCATGAGTTGCCAAATCCCATTAGATCAAGGTCAAGTAGCAGAGCGATGGTTCTTCTCGATATAGGGTTGAGATCATTTGTTTTAAGGGGCATTTTATGCCTAGCGGTAGCAAGGATGCCAGTTTGCACAATATCAGCAAACTTAGCCGGCATTCTCAATGTGAGATGAATATCTCTAAAAGCTTTTTCGGCTGATTTTTTCTCGCTCCAACCTAGCTCTCTCATTAGCTTGAAAATGACATCGTGGTAAATAATCATTAACTTCAAAGCGAGAAGATTAACCTTTTCTGAAAGATCAGGGTGGTCTTCCAGTAGCTCGTAGAGCTTCAGTATCATATAGACTGGGTGCTGACAAGCATGATAGACACGGAAATGCTCCGTGTAACTATTGAGCAGGTAAGTTTTTATTTTCTGATATTGATGATGATCCTGAAGTTCGGATATGTTAATACCGAATAGTTCAGCAAATGTTTCATCAATCATGTTTGCGAACATGCTGTAGCTGTCAATCTTTGCTAGTTTACGCATTTTCGACACCTTTCTGTTTTTTTGTCTATCTAATATTCAAGTATCAACATTTAATTAGAATTGTCAAATTTACAATCAAGTAGATGATGAATATCTGATATATGGTAATATTAAGCAGTATTATTGAATTAACTATAACTTAATTATGGGTTTGTGGATTACATTAGGAGTAGTAGCGGTCTTGGCATTTTACGCCATCGTTACTTACAATAAATTTGTTAAGTTGGTACAACGTGCCAAAGAAGCATGGGCGGATATTGATGTACAACTGAAACGACGTTACGACTTGATTCCTAATCTAGTTGAAACAGTTAAAGGTTATGCTTCACACGAAAAAGAGACTTTTGATAACGTTACTAGTGCTCGAGCAGCTGCTACGCAAGTACATGTTGATCCTAGTAACATTACCCCAGATCAGATTGCCGCTATGGCTGGTGCAGAAAATGCTCTAACTGGTGCCCTCGGTAAATTGTTAGCAGTAGCCGAAGCTTATCCGGATCTTAAAGCTAATCAGAATTTTAGTCAGTTGCAAACAGAACTTTCTGATACAGAAAATAAAATCCAAGCTGCTAGACGTTTTTACAACACTAACGTTCGTGATTTAGCAATTGCATTACAGAGTTTTCCGTCAAATATTATTGGAAATATGTTTGGTTTCAAGGAACAACAGTATTTTGAAATTGACGAAAATAGTCAGGAACGTGAAAACGTAAAAGTAGACTTTTAATTAATAATTATGGCTAAGATTTCACGCGTATATTACAACAAGCTGATTCGAGATAACGTACCAGATAAGATAAAGGCTAAAGGAGAAAACTTTGAAGTTAGGCCAATTACTGATGCTCAAGAATTCCAACAGGAGTTATTTAAGAAGGTTAGAGAAGAAGCGCATGCAGTATCGATGGCTAGAAGCGCTGAAGATTTCTTAAACGAGTACTGTGATTTGATGATGGTTTTAGAAACTATTATTGATCAACTAGAGATACCTCACGAGAAAGTGAAAGAAGCTCGAGCCGAAAACCGTCTTAAGAAAGGTAAGTATGATCATAAACACTTCTTAGTATGGAGTGAAGATGTAGATTACAAAACTGAAGAAACCCCACAAGGTATTCCACTTTAGACTTGGTATAAATGGCCACTCTATATACACAACAGTCAAGTAATATTCGAAAAACCTGGTTTTTAATGGGTGTATTTTTAGTAGTAGTAATTGCACTTGGGTATGCGGTTAGTTGGTTTTCCGGTAGCTTTATTTTTCTTTACGTCGCCCTAATTTTTGCGTTAGTAATGAATGTCACAAGTTTCTGGTATTCAGATAAGATCGTTTTGCGGATGACCAATGCTAAACCAATAGCGAAGGAAGAAGCTCCAGAACTATATAACATAGTTGAGAACTTAGCGATTACAACTGGTTTACCAATGCCTAAGGTTTATGTAGTAGACGATCCAGCTCCTAACGCCTTTGCTACTGGTCGTGATCCAAAACATGCGGTCGTGGCAGTTACTACTGGTTTAATGCAGATTCTTGATCGTTCAGAGTTGGAAGGTGTAGTGGCTCATGAGATGGCTCATATTGGTAACCGAGACATGTTGGTGATGACGGTCGCGGTTGTTTTAGCTGGTTGCGTAGCGATGCTGGCCGACATTTTTAGTCGTTCATTATTATACGGCGGGGGAAACAACCGCGACCGTCATCCAGCGTTTTTGATATTGGCAATCGTAGGAATAATTCTGGCACCGATAGCCGCCAAATTGATACAATTAGCAGTATCTCGTAAGCGAGAGTATCTAGCTGATGCAACTGGAGCTTTAACTACCAGATATCCAGAAGGTTTAGCTTCAGCTCTTGAGAAGATTTCGAGTCATAATATCCCAATGAAACGTACCAGTCATGCTACGGCTCATTTGTTTATTGCTGATCCGTACGGTCGAGGTAAACGTGGCTTTATTCAAAAAGCTTATAGTTTATTCCACACTCATCCACCAGCTGAAGACCGTATTTCACGTTTACGTAGTATGGGACAAGTTTAATAATGAATGTTTTTAAAAAAAAATTTCCTAGTAAAGAATCTTTAGAACAAAGACTAAATGAGACTTGGTTTGATATAAATACCCAAATTAGAAGTCAGGTTGGTTATCTAGAGGACAGTTACGTTAAAGCGGTTAGAAAACGAAATCTACTGTTCTCAATTTTAACCGTTATATTTATTTTCGGCTTAGGTTTTACAGAAATAATTTTTGTCCAATATGCACATTTGATTATATTTGGAGTAATTGTTCTTATTATTTTTCTAGTTAGTAAGTTTTTCAGAGTTTACCTTGAAACAATGAAAATTATTACCGATTTTAATCAAAAACTTAATCAAGTAGTATTTTCTGAAACCTTTTCTTTATTTGGCATAACCGGTGAGTATCGTTCAACTCAGTTTTTAGCTGATGAAAAGATTGAAATATATAAAGTTGGTTTGTCTGAATTATTTAATAAATTTAAAAAAGCTCAAGAAAATAAACAGCAAATTGAACTTGCATCTGGCCTAGATGCTTCGGAATTGATTACCGAACCGCGTAACACCATGAATCTTGATGATATGTTTAAAGCAAGCGTTAATGATAAGGAGTTATTGGTGGGAGAGATGGATATTAGGCATGTTACCGGCAGTGGTAAAAACCGGAGTGAAAAGAAAATTTTTAAAGGTTACTTTGTACGACTTGAACTGGGTAAAAAATTAGAAGGTAAAACTTTTGTATCTACTGAAGGTGATAAACGAGGGTTTGGACACCGTTCTTTTTGGAAAGATTTAAATAATAAAGGGGCTCAAGAAACTGAGTTAGAATGGAATGATTTTGAAGATCTATTACATGTCGCTTCAACCAATCCAGTTGAAGCACGGTATATTTTGACACCAGAGTTTATGAATGATTTGTATGATTGGTGGAATGGTAGAAAAATAAATATACGGTTTTCTTTCATCGGTGAATATATGTACATGTTATTTCCTAATGACAATATAAAATTAGGTAAAACCGTAAAAAATCTAGATCGGTACGAACTACAAACATACATAATGACAATTGCCGAACCGCTAAGACACGTTTTACATATTGTTGAAGATGTTCAGGAAAGGTTTCGGTAAGTTTAGAAAATACAGTGGATAAAAACATGAGTGATTTTTAGTTAGTTCATTATAATTAGATGAAATGCTCTTGTTTGGAATTTTTAGTTTGCACGATATATATCTGATAGTATTTTCAGTGGCTTTGGCTCTTGGTTTAGGTTCGGCTGCGTTTTCTAGTCTAATGCTACAGGCAATTTTGCGTGATAAGAAAATATCAGACGATGAAGTAGCTATTATTAAAAACGGTAGAGTAGTAAGTTGGACAAGTATAATCCTCTATAGTATTTCTGGGGTCGGTCTTTTTACTTTATCGTATGAAGCCATGTTGCAACTCGGTATCTTTAAGGCCGCCGCCATTATTTTTGCTGTGTTGGTGATGACACAGTTTTTTATCCAATACTGGATATTACCTAAAATGGTAGTACTTGATGAAAAACAAACCTACACACCAGTGGTGGGCGTTTACTATGTCTTCGCTACGATTATTGTATTTGTATCGTGGCTATTCTTAGTTGTTCATCATGCGCTCTACCGATTTGAGATAAGCATGTGGTTAGCTTTAGCTCTTTACTTTGGAGCGATTGCATTTTTTGGATATTTTTATTTGGCCATTTCTCGACAATTCCAACTTACAGATGTTCGACAAAGCATTAATGCTTTATTGGTTATCGTTGGATTATTTTGTGTTGCGTCATTTGGTTTAAGTTTGTTCCTAAGTCCGTTTTCTGAAGACTCAAGTCAAATAGTTATAAATTCAGTCAACTCAAGCGAGTCAAGTGTCGAGAATGAGACTGGTTTTGCTACCTTTACTTGGAACGAAATTGGTGGTCATAGCCACATCGAAGATTGTTGGGTGGTTATTAGTGGTGAAGTTTATAACGTCACTCCGGCTGCAGAAAAATATCCTGATCTCTATCAGTGTGGCACTGATATTACTACAGCGTATCTAGAGATGCGCCCTGACGGTATAAGCGACCGCGTTCAGTCCTATCACATTGGTTCGTTAGGTTTTAGCGTCACTGAAGTTGCTTCGCATAATAAAAAAGATGATTGTTGGCTAACCATTGATGACATGGTATTTGACGCTACTCCAGAATCAAAACTACATCCAGCGGCTTTCAATTGTGGTACTGATGCTAGTGAAAATTACCACCGGAACCACGGTGCTGGAGTAAGTGACAAAATGATGCGTCTATATATTGGGCGAATTGATGATCAAAATGTAACTTTACCTGATGAAAATTTACCGGCCAAACGATCAGAATTAAAACCTTACGAAGAACTGTATGTCGAAGCAGGAAGCTGGGATAATCATGAGTTGATGGTAATCGTGGAAAAAGATGCTGAGAAACTAATCTTTATTGATGGGAAAACCCATGAAGTATTAGGGCGAGTTCATGATATTGGTTTTCAACCTCATACCTCTGTGTATTCACCTGATGCTCGTTATATGTACATAATTGCTCGTGATGGTTGGTTTACCAAAATTGATTTAAATAATTTTAAGCCGGTTAAGACTATTCTGGTTGGTGAAAATTCACGAGGTACGGCTATTTCAGACAACGGAAGGTACATAGCTATTGGTAACTATGCTCCGGGTAATGTTGTAATAGTGGACGCTGATACTTTAGAAATTTTAAAAACTATCCCAACGGTCGGTACGCTTGATGGAGTGGAAGTTGAGTCTCGAGTCGGTGCGGTTGTTGAAAAAGGTAATGATTTTATTATCGCCCTAAAAGATCTCAATAGCGTATGGGTTATAGATGGAGATGACCAAACTTTCCCAGTAGCTGAAAAATACTGGAACATCGGTGGGAATCAGACACCACTTCATGACGCTTACTTAACACCAGACGGAAAATTCTATTTAGTGGCTGCCATGGGAGCCAATACAGTCTGGGTGCTTAACACAGACACTTGGGAAGAAGTCGGTGAAGTTAAAACTGGCGACACACCACACACCGGCCCAGGAGCAACTTGGGGTACCACCACTTATGTACCAGCGATTGGTGAAGGGCTTATTACAGCAATAGACACTGTCACTTGGGAACCAATAGCCTACATTGAAACCGGTGGTCCAGGTCTATTCATTCGCTCATATCCTAATGATCCTAGTTATCCGTATGTTTGGGCTGATACGGCTTTTGGTGATAACCACGATGAAATTTACGTCATCGATGCTCGCATAAATAAAATTGTTGAAACTATCAAACCAGTTCCGGGGGAAAGTTCATGGCATCCTGAATTTACACTTGACGGACAATTTGTGTACATAGTGTCACAAACTGCTAATGAAATTGAAGTGTATGACGCTCATACTTTTGAGTTAGTAAAACGTATTGAATCTGATACTCCATCAGCTGTTTCAAACGTTGGATTGCGTATAGAAGAGCCAGGACTATAAACAGAAGTATAGTATGGATACGCTACCCACTAATAAAAGATTAATATCATTACCGGAACAATTTAAAGGGGAAGTAGATCAATCACTGGCGGTACTTGATAAATACAGTGAAGATACAAGTATTTTCAAGATTCAACCTAGTTTAGTTGTTTATCCTAAGGATGTTGAAGATTTATATACACTTATTCACTTTGTACACAGCAAGCGAGGCGAACTTTCGCTAACTGCTCGTAGTGCTGGAACAGATATGTCAGGAGGGCCACTTACTGACTCGATTGTAGTTGATTTTACTCGATACTTTAATAATATTAAACAGGTTGATGCTCATACAGCTGTTACTGAACCCGGAGTTTATTATCGAGATTTCGAAAAAGAAACTTTAAAATATGATGCTCTCTTGCCAAGCTATACCGCTAGTAAAGAACTAAACACAGTTGGCGGCATGGTTGCTAATAATTCGGCTGGTGAAAAATCGCTTACTTATGGAAAAACCGAACGCTATACAAGAGAACTGAAAGTAGTCCTTCAAGATGGTATTGAATATACTTTCAAAAAATTAAACCGTGCTGAACTAGAAGCAAAAAAAGCTCAACATGATTACGAAGGTGAGATTTATAGACGGATCGAAGAACTCGTTCGTGATAATTATGACGTTATCATGGCGGCTAAACCGCAAGTCACTAAGAATTCGTCAGGATACGGAATATGGAATGTCTGGGATAAAAACAATGATACCTTTGACCTGACCCAGCTTTTTGTTGGTTCACAAGGCACCCTCGGTTTTGTAAGTGAAATAACTTTTGATTTAGTAAAACCAAAACCAGCTTCTCGTATGTTGGTTATGTTTTTGCGAGCCAAACACTTTGTTGATTTAGGCAAGATAGTAAACACGGTTTTAGAAAAACAGCCGGAAAGTTTTGAGTCTTATGATGATAAAACATTCAATGTAATGCTTAAAGTTTTTCCTAAGTTATTTAAAAGACTTGGTGGTAATCCATTTAAGTTGGCACGTGACTTTTGGCCGGAAATTAAGATGGTAATGACAGGCGGTATCCCTAAGCTGGTTTTGATGGCTGAATTTTCCGCAGACACAGAAAAGGAAGCAGAGGTAATCGCTAAAACGGCCGAACAAGCTGTATTAAGTAAATATGATATTGCAACCCACGTGACCGGCAGTCAGCAGGAAGCTAATAAATTTTGGACAATCCGTCGTGAGAGTTTCAAGCTCTTACGAGAAAATATTCGAGGCAAACACACTGCTCCGTTTATTGACGACATGGTGGTAGCTCCACAATATTTACCAGAGTTTTTGCCACGGCTTTATGAAATCCTTGATGAATATAAACTTACTTATACCGTGGCTGGACACGTAGGTGATGGGAATTTTCACATTATTCCACTTATGGATTTTTCACGTCCAGATTTTGTACATATTATCAATGACCTATCGGAACGCGTGTATTCTTTGGTGGCGGAATATCATGGCTCAATTACCGGAGAGCATAATGATGGATTGATTCGTACGCCGTATTTACATAAAATTTTTAGTCCTGAGGTAATTAATGTATTTCAGGAGATTAAAGAAATTTTCGACCCGCACCGAATTTTCAATCCCCATAAAAAAGTTGATCCCAAGCCAGAGCTATTAAAATCAGCGGTAAAAAAATCGGTAGTTGACTAAATTAATATATCTTCATTAAAGCTGGACTTGCTAC
>JAGQLZ010000043.1 GCA_020428895.1 Candidatus Kaiserbacteria bacterium | reverse complement strand
AAATAGTAAGATGATAAAAAAGCCGGCGACAATTATCGCCGGCTTTTTTGTATATCTTGGTTTTTATAGGGTCTATGGTAATCTAAGATTCACTAGTTAAAAATATCTATGTCAGAAAAAACAGCCAAATACATAACCACCACCTTGCCGTACGTAAACGCGTCACCGCATATGGGACATGCGCTTGAGTTTGTGCAAGGTGATACACTAGCTCGCTATTGGCGCTTGATGGGTCATGAGGTGTTTTTCAATATGGGTGTTGATGAGCATGGACAAAAAATTGCTCAAAAAGCTGACGAGGCTGGTGTAAATCGACAAGAATATGTAGATAAGTATGCGGCTGAATTTGATAAGCTTAAAGAAGCCCTAAATCTTTCCCACAACAGTTTTATTCGTACTTCTAGTTCAGCTCACAAGGCCGCTGCTCAACACATCTGGAAACTATGTGATGAAAAAGGCGATATTTATAAAAAGAAATACAAAGGTTTATATTGTGTTGGTTGTGAAAGTTTTAAAGTGGATTCAGATTTAGTTGACGGTAAGTGTCCTGACCACCAGAAAGAACCAGAAGAAATTGAAGAAGAAAATTATTTTTTTAAGCTTTCCAATTATCAAGAGTATTTAGAAGAATACTTATCCCAAGAGGGAGTGATTGTTCCAGATTTTCGACGGCAAGAAGCTTTAAATTTTGTTAAAGGAGGTTTAGAGGATTTAAGTATTTCTCGTGAGAAGTCCCGTATGGATTGGGGAGTACCGGTACCTAATGATGATGACCATGTAATGTACGTATGGTTTGATGCTTTAACCAACTATATTTCATGTCTTGGCTGGCCGGAAGATAGTGAGGGTAATTTCAAGAAATTTTGGCAGGAGAGCAAGACGCTTCAATTGGCTGGTAAAGATCAGATTCGTTTCCAGTCAATCATTTGGCAAGCTATGCTTAAGAGTGCTGGAGTTGAGGCGACTGATCAGGTTTTTTATCATGGCTTTATAAACAGCGGTGGTCAAAAAATGAGTAAATCGATTGGTAATGTAATTGATCCTTATGAACTCGTGAAGCGATATGGTACTGATGCTGCGCGCTACATAATGCTTCGCCATGTCCATCCAACTGATGATTCAGATCTAACTTGGGAAAAGATGGATGAATGGTATACCGCCAACTTGGTAAATGGTTTAGGAAATCTTGTTGCTAGAGTTACGAAGATGGCAGAAAGTTATGAGGCTTTTCCTAAAGTTAACCCTGAAAATGATTTCTTAATAAATAATTCGTACTCAAGGAAATATTTAGATCATTACGATTTCCAGAAATCATTAGATGAGATATGGCAAAGAATTGGAGATGTTGATTTAGAAATACAAAAAACAGAGCCTTTTAAATTAATTAAAACCGATCAAGATGCAGCTGTAAGGAAAGTTCAATTTTTGGTAGACGAGGTTTACAGGATTGCATTTGAAGTTGGTCCATATATGCCAGAAACTTCAAAAACTATTATTGAAGCCATC
The DNA here is from genome assembly GCA_020428895.1 of Candidatus Kaiserbacteria bacterium. Taxonomy (GTDB): domain Bacteria; phylum Patescibacteriota; class Minisyncoccia; order Phycocordibacterales; family UBA918; genus OLB19. The sequence goes on along the minus strand of JAGQLZ010000043.1, from coordinate 2,222 downwards.
AAAGCCAACAAAAAACCAGAAAATCTGTTTGCACGTTTGGAGTTATAGGATATATGGATAGTAAGTACGTTGATACCCATGCTCACTTAAACTTATCGGCTTTTAAAGACGATTTGGATGAAGTGATGGAAAAATGTCAGACAGAAAGTGTGGCGGTTGTTAATGTTGGAACTAAAGAAACTACTAGTCGAAAAGCGGTGGAGATTGCTGAGGAGGCCGATAATTGCTTTGCAATTATCGGCCTCCATCCCATCCAAACTGTGTCAGGGATGCATGATGAAGATGAAATAGGGGAAGGTGGCGAACCGTTTAAGAGTAAAGGTGAAGAATTTAACCCTGACTTATATCGTGAGTTGGCTAAAAATAACAAGGTAGTGGGTATAGGCGAGTGTGGCTTTGATTATTGGCATACAAAAGTAGATACTTATGGTGTTCAAGAAGTCGCTTTTATAGAACAAATTAAGTTGGCCAATGAACTTAATTTACCATTAATGATTCATACTCGTGGCCCAAAACCAGATAAACAGAGTCCAACTGGCCGCAGTGTATATATTGATGTTTATGAGACCCTTAAGACTCACGCCAAGGTGCCTTTTAATGTTCATTTTTACGCTGGCACTATTGATGAAGCCTCTAAGTTCTTGGATATCGGCGGAAACATTTCATTCACTGGGGTAGTTACCTTTGCCAAAGATTATGAAGAAATAGTGAAGTGGGCTCCACTCGATAAAATACACGGAGAAACCGACTGCCCGTTTGTAGCTCCTAGGTCATATCGTGGTAAGCGGTGTGAACCATGGATGGTTATTGAAGTGTATAAAAAAATAGCTGAACTTAAGAACCTAGATGAAGAGCTAGTTAGAGAGCAACTTATTAAAAACGCTAGAAAATTTTACAATATTTAAAAACCTGATATCCTCACGGTAGATAGAATCGGAGATTTTAATGTTTCGGGAAAAGCTTCGTGAAAAAATTTGTGAGCTGGCTAAGAATCATGATGTTCCGAAGCTGGCTATGATTGAAGATAGTAATCGAGAGGGTAAATTGTTTATTCGTGTCAGTGAAGGAGGAGATATTGGCTTGAAGATTGTTAGTGCTGATGGAAACTTTGCTGACATTACCTTCTCTGGAGTTGGTGGTGATATTGATCGACCACTTACCAAGGAAGCGCTTCGATTGTTGGCTTTGGTTATGCAAGAGGAAAGTTAGTAATGAAAATCAAAAAAGTATAACCGGACATTAATTTGTCCGGTTATTAGTTTGGAAAGTTGGTTGATTAGTGTAAGGTACTGTCTTTGAAACCATTTTTAGCAATTTACTTTTTCTTTCTACTACTCGGAAGGCAGCTTCTTTGCTGACTTTTGACATGGCTACATCGACCTGATAATAGAGTATCTTTTTGAAAGTACGATATAAATAAGGGTCACTGGTATGCCAATTTTTACGTACGTAATCTAGAGTAAAAAGTTGCTCAAGAATCTTTACAAATAAATCATAGTTCAATGTTCCTCTCATAACATTGCAACGACTGCAGGAAGCGACAATGTTAGATTCGTCATCTTTGCCATTATGACTAAGAGGGACAATATGTTCCTGAGTCATAGTGGTGGGTTTTGTGGAGTGCAGGCCGGTCGGGAATCTCATCCTAACTCGACAATAGTGACAGTAAAAATTTTGCTTTAATGCTATATGAGATAGCATCGCTAGGTTTGTCATTTGTGTTACTCCTAAAGGACTCTCTTTTTATATTAATATCTTATTAGCCACTAGAAAACTACCAGTTGTGTAATAAAAATTAAATCCAGAAAATAAGATACAGTACCATTGGGATTACCCAAGTTAGCCAATCGGTATAACATTTACGGCGGGGTTGTTTGTACCGGCGTGGGTGAGAATAAAATTCTTGTATAAATAAAAACAGAATAGCAATTCCTAGTAGTAAGTATATGGCAATATCGCTACCAAACAGTTCTTTAGAAATCAGAGTAGCAATAATGATGAAAATTACTGAACCAAAAAAATGCCAGGCACCGCGGTAAAATTGTATTTTATAACCAAGACTGTTTGGTCCAAATTTTTCTATCGCTTGTTCTACCGCTTTATGATAAGACTCCCGTCCTCTAACTAATTTTCCTTCAATTTCGTGAGTAAATGGGTAAAGACGGTCGGGTATAGATTCACAATATAAATAAAATCTTTTCAACAACTTTTTCACGTTGCTA
>JAGQLZ010000042.1 GCA_020428895.1 Candidatus Kaiserbacteria bacterium | reverse complement strand
AACGAACCTACAAAAAATAGATTATTTTTAATTGGTATCTTCCAGAAAGGAGTAGTTAGTGAACGATAAGAAAATGCAATAAACAGTGAGTCGATAGAAATCGCCAAGAACATAGCGCTACGTAATTCTTCAGTTGGTACTTGTAAAAATCGCAAGTAGAAATACAAAGTAAGTATTAAAACACTCAAAACCGTGACAACAAAAGTCATAAACCAAATCATTTGTCGAGATAGTATGCCCTCCGCGTGAATATCTTGAGGTTTCATTTTCATAGCGTCTTTATCACCTTTTTCAAAAGCAAACGCTACACTCATAAAACCTTCTTCAATCACATTGGCCCATAAAATTTGTACTGCTGTAATTGGAGCTGCTGCGCCAGTTATTAGAGCTGCACTAATCAAGACCACTTCAGATAATGAGGTTGAAAGTAGGTAGCCAACAATTTTACGTAAGTTTGAAGTAATGCGTCTTCCCTCTTCGATAGCAGCATAAATGGTGGCAAAAGAATCATTAACTAGAACTAGATCTGAAGATTCTTTTGCCACCTCTGTACCAGAACCAATGGCAATACCAATATTAGCTTTTCTTAATGCTGGTGCATCATTAATACCATCACCAGTCATAGCTACAATTTCACCTCGCTTCTGTAAAATTTGAGCTATTCGTAATTTTTGCTGAGGTAGTACTCTTGCGAACACCCGAACGTTCTGTTCCAGTAAAGTCTCGATGTCACTATCGGACATATTAGTAAGCTCACTACCTGTCACTGGGCGAGCCCCAATCTTAGCAATACCTACCTGCTCAGCGATGTTTTGGGCAGTCTGAGGATTGTCGCCAGTTATTAACAAAACTTCAGCACCAGCAGATTTTACTCCTTCAATTGCTTGAGCGACTCCGCTACGAACTGGGTCTGTAAAAACTAAAACACCAGCAAAAACTATGTTTTCCAATAAACTCAAATCCTCATCTTCAATTTCACTAAAGGCTACCTGTTTGTGAGCTACTGCTACTAAACGTTTGCCCATACTAGTCTCACGAGCAATGGCATCATTACAGGCCTTTTTAGTTTCAGGAGTAAATTCAACCAAACCATCTTTAGATTGATAATGAGTAGCATATTCAATCAAACGTTCAGGTGCCCCATTGATACATAAGATTCTTGTGCCATTTATTTCTGTTAAACCTGCGGCAAACCTTAATTCTGAAGAAAAACTGAGAATATCAATACGGTTTGCTCGATATGAATTTTCGGTCGGTGAAATACCTACCGATACAGCCGTTTTGTAGATAGCTGCCTCAACCGGATCACCTCGCACTACATTAGCAGCCTCGTCAAAAAATGAGTCTGATCCACATAAGGCAACATTAAATAAATCAGCTACATACTTATTATGTAACCAATGTTCAATATCATTATCTAAAACAAAATCTAAAAGTACGCCCGTGATGGCCATTTTACCTTTTGTCAGAGTTCCAGTTTTATCAGTTAAAATATAAGTGGTCGACCCAAGAGTTTCAGCCGCTAATAAATTTCTAACCAGACCACCACGTTTCAAAAGTGCCTCCATGCCCACTGCCAAAATAATCGTTACTGCGGCCGGTAAACCTTCTGGCACAGAAGCTACTGCAATCGCAATCGACATCAAAAGCATTTCTTCAAGTGACTGACCGGTGAACATCCCGATAGCAAATATCATTGCTACCAAAGACAAAATAATGTAGAGCATTACTTTAGATACCTTACTCATTTCGTGTTGCAGTGGCGTCATTTCATCCTCTACCACTTGTACCTGCGCAGCTAATACTCCTACAGCAGTTTTGTCACCAATTGCTACCACTACCCCCATTCCACGACCTTTAGCTACAAAAGTACCTTTCCAAGCCATACTGGATTGTTCAGCAAAAGCCTCACCAACTTCAACTGGAAAAACTTGTTTATCTACCGACATCCATTCACCAGTTAGCGGAGCTTCGTTGATTGACAACTTTTTAACTGAAAACAATCTCATGTCAGCTGGTACTTGCATACCACTTTGTAATTCAACAATGTCGCCTGGCACTAATTCTTCAGAAGATACTTGGATTTTTTTACCATCTCTAACTACAAAAGCTATGTGTTCTTGTGATTTAGATAATTTTTCAAAAGCATTTGAAGCCTTTCCTTCTTGAATGAAACCAACTGCAACAGCTATTAAAAGAGCAAAAGCAATCACTCCCGAATCAACAAATTCTTGTAGAGCAAAAGTAACCGAAAAAGCAATCACCAAAATAAATACTAGTGGACTACTTAGTTGATCTAACAATTTACGGAAGATGGATTTTTTTTCTACTTTAGAAAAAATGTTCTCACCATATTGTTTTTTTCTTTCATTTACTTCATCAAAAGACAGTCCATTTTCATCAACACTAAAGGCTTTAAGAACTTCTTCAGCTTCTTTAGAGTGCCAAGTCGGTTGATTGACTGCTACCTGCTCCTTTTCCTGATGAGAACCCATATAGGCTTAAGTATACAGAAAGTAACTAATATTGTGGTTAGTCTATACACATTTAAATACTAGTAGTAGTCAAGATAAAATATGCTAAACTCATTATATTGATATTGAAATAAAAGGATATATGACTTTACATGAACAAATAAGGACTGACATGAAAGTGGCACTTAAGGCTAAAGAAGCTGCTAAACTACGAACCACTCGCGGTATTCTTACTGCTATTACTAATGAATTAGTAGCCACCGGAAAAACCCCACAGGACGCTTTAAATGACGACGGGGTTTTATCTGTAATAAAGCGACTAGCTAAACAAAGAAAAGATTCTATTGAGCAATACACAAAAGCCGATCGTATGGATTTAGTGGAACCAGAAAAAGAAGAGCTGGCAGTCTTAGAAACTTACTTACCAAAGATGATGAGTGTAGCTGAAATAAAACCTATTGCCCAAGCCAAAATGACCGAATTAGGTATCGAAGATAAGTCTAAAATAGGCATGTTAATTGGTGCGGTGATGAAAGAATTAGGTGGTAGAGCTGACGGTGGTGACGTAAAAACTGTTGTTGAAGAATTATTTTAGTTTATGTCTGGATTTGAAGATACGCCACTAGGAAAGTGGGCGGAACAACAAGCTAATGAAAAGCCAAAAACTGAAACTATTGAGCGTGATTTTTTAAATATTTTTATTGACCGCCGATCAGCAGACGGTGTAATTTCGGTTATAATGCAAGGTAACTCAGAACCGACAGTTTTTTCAGTTGAAGATAGTGAGATCATTAGTGGACACGTTGAACATTCCGGTGTTGATATAGATAAAAAATTAGACAACTCCCTACTAACTGCTCACGCTAAAACTCTAAAAACTTTGATTGAAGAAGGAAAAATTTAATATTTACACAAATATTTTTTGTGGTATAGTTCATTCGGAAATAAATGAGGTGATCGAATGGATATGACTCCAGAGCAGATAGCTAACTCAGTCTTAAGAGATCGACAAGGCAGAGGCCGTGGTACGGTTTTTAAACCTGAACAGCTTGCCCAAGCGTGGCTCGAAAGCACCAGTTGGTTTTGTAAAAAGTACACAACTTCTTTCGAACAACAATGTTTGATTATAGAAGTAGCTCAATTCATGCGTTCCAAAATGGCAAAAAAGACTGCTGAAACCAAAGCTAAAAATAAAGCTCAAAAAATCAAACGGCTTGAAAAAGACAAACTGAAAGAAAAAATCGCCATGGATAAAGCTCGTCAAAAAAGCTTTAAGTTCAAATAAGGAGTGAGCAGTTGACCTATGACAGAAGCAAATTTCTTATCGTTACCTTTTCAATTAATGACGAGTATCGGCTAGTAGACATGATTGCTGGCGGTCTTTATTTTATGGGTTGTGAAGTTCATAAACTAGTCAATGAAGACCAAACATGGATGATATGGGCAGTTCCTCCTCCAGACTTGTTAGAAGAAATGGAGAAATGGGATGAAGAAACTTAATCCGAGGTATGTACACCACAGCCTCGGATTTTTTATTATAATTTTTCAGAATCCTTTATATCAAATTCCCCTACCTTAGTGCGTCGCAAATTTTGTAAAGTTGCCGGATAATTTATACGCTTTCCTAATTCTTCCCCAAGTGAGCGAATGTACGTGCCACTAGCAACAGAAAATCGAATAGTGGCGATGGCGAAGCCATCGCCACTATAAACATCCAGCAGTTCAGCTTCATAGATTTTCATGTCTCGCACGGGAATTTCTTTTATCACCTCCCCAGTCTTTTCGGCCTCTCTTGCTCGTTTATACATTGGAATACCCGCTTTTTTAATCGCTGAATAAACAGACACCGGCAATGTGATAGTACCGATCATTGATGTTAGTTCAGTGGAAATTTTGCTTTGCAAAATTTCCACATCCTCTTTTACTATTACTTCCTCAACTACTTCTCCTTCCATATCACCAGTGGTGGTCTTTTTTCCAATCAATACTTCTGCCACGTATTCCTTATCGAGCTTTATTAAATCGTTAAGATTCTTAGTTCCTTGACCAACCCCAATAATCATTAAACCTGATGCTAACGGATCAAGTGTGCCAGCATGACCCATTTTAGGAGCTTTTTCTCCCTCATGAGAATCGCTATATTTACGTCGTAATCTTCTGATAACATCAAAAGATGTCAGGCCTAAAGGTTTATCAATTAATAGTATTTCTGGCCATTCATTCATGGGTTTATACTACAAAATCAGCTAGTTTGATCAAGAAAAAACCAAAGAAAAGTAGCATCATCATTCCCTCCCACCGCATAATCTGCCGTGCTAAACCATTTACAAAGAAGATAGCTGAAGCTGCTAATAGAATCTGTAAACCAAGTTCCATAACTACTTCATCAGCCACCAACGGTATAATCAAACCTGGTATACCAATTACTACCAAAATATTGAAAGCATTTGATCCAAATACATTACCAATAGCCAATTCAGCTTCATTGTTCTTAATAGCTTGTATAGTCACAAAAAGTTCCGGTAATGACGTACCTAAAGCAATAGCTCCAATCGAAACCAAGCCAATTGGCACCGCCAATAGATTTGCAATATTAACTACCATTTCTACAGTGTAGTGTGCGCCTACCAAAACAGCCATTAAACCTACAATTATAAAAGCAATTGATTTACCTTGTAGCCTAGGACGATGAGCCTTACTATCTTTAACCAAATCTACATTATCATCGCCTTCTGCCTCGTACATTAGATAGTAAACATACGCACTAAATGTACCCAATAATAACAAGGCCTCAATCCTATCAATCGTACCGTCATATGCCACCGCTAAAAAATGCGTTGTCGAGATAAAGAAAATCGGCAACTCAGTTTTAATCAAATCTCTTTTAATCAAAACTCGTCCGCCCACCGCCGCCAAAACACCAACTACTAAAAGAATATTAGTAATATTTGAACCAACTGCGTTTGCTATTACAATCTCAGTAGAACCATCTAAGGCGGCCGCTATTGAGGATGCTAATTCTGGTAATGACGTACCGAAACCAACTATCAAAACACCGATGGCAAACTTGCTCATTCCCAAAGAAGCACCCATTTGTTTTGCTCCAGAAACAAAAGTATCAGCACCGCGTATCAAGGCAAACAAAGCTAAAGCCAACCAAATCGTCCAAATCAATAACTGAATCATAATAACTAATTGTACTACAGCACTAACATAGCTGGATTAAGAACTAGGATAAGTCCTAAGACAAGCATCAGTATGCCACCAATTAGAAGTGAGTACTGGGCATATTTCTGACCATGAGCTTGGAGTTTATCATACCCCCATATTGCCAATGCAAACACCAATACATCATCAAGCATATACCCGATTGTAAAGACAAATATGTACCACTGGCGTTCCCAAAACTCTAATAAGTTAATCTCAAGAATCTTAGTATAAGCTTGCGGAATACCAATCGAACACGCAAATTCAATTATGTTTACAGAAAACGCAATAATCAAAATAGCTAAAATTGAAGCAATGGTAACCGGTTGGTTAGCAATTGCTTTAAATTTATCCATGGTACGAGACTGTTGCTCGATACTGCTGATGTCACACACTAAAGCTGTCTCACGGTTCTTGTGCCAGCGCCATAAGAAAAATATTGCTCCACCAACTGCCAAAAAGCCAACTAGCGGTGTCACAATATGATCCAAAGCGACAAAATCCCAAGTTTGGTACCAAACATTCAAAATTAGGTTATACATTATTCCCTCAGCCAACATAAATAGCCCAGCCAAGAAAATCATCTTTTTCTTACTACCGGCTTGTGAAAGTAGTACTAAGAAAGTCACCAGTACCCACATGGCACATGGGTTAAAACCATCAATAATTCCTAAAATAATTGATAGCGAAAATAATGAAAATGATCGCAAATCGACCACTCCAAACACTGGCAAATCAAATTCAAACGTCACAACTTCTCCGGTATCGCACTCAAGTCCACTACAGCCACCAGCTGAAGTAGCATCAGGTTGCGGAGTCGCTTCAGCTAAGTGTTGCTCTATGGTCAATATTTGCTGATTATTAGAATGATACAAAGCTTCCTTTAAAGCTTCACCGGTTGTTCTGGCACTATTCCAACCCAAAAAAACTTTCTCACCCACCACTGTTATGGGTGTTACTTTCGACAGACCATGTTTTTCAACTACTTGATCATACTGCAAAGCGGCTGCTTTATCTTCAATAATATTTAAATAAATATATGGCAACGGTTCAGTGTCCATATATTCTTTTTGGGCCTGACAAAATCCACAATCATCACGACCAAACATATAAATAACCTGTTCACCGGTTTCTTTAATTAACACATCCTCAGCTTCTATATTGGCAGTTGCAGGAATAAAAAATAGTGGCAACATCAAAAGCCACAGGAAAGTTTTACGAAATTTCATGTGGTTAATAATAACAGATGAGTAAATATGAAACTACTCAAATAGGTACAAAAAATCACCATAACCTTCAGCTTCCATATTTTCTTTGGCCACAAACCGTAACGACGCTGAATTCATACAGTAACGAACACCTCCCAACTCAACTGGTGCATCATTAAAAACATGACCTAAATGTGAATCTGCAATCGCTGAACGTATTTCTGTTCGGGGTTGTAATAATAAATAATCATCATGTTCGGTGACAAAGTTATAGTCAATTGGTCTTGTAAAACTCGGCCAACCAGTACCAGAATCAAATTTGTGAGTTGAAGAAAATAGTGGTTCCCCAGAAACTATATCAACATAAATTCCGTCATTTTTATTGTCCCAATATTCATTGTCAAAAGATTTTTCAGTGCTATTTTTTTGAGTAACCTTGTACTGAATATCTGTCAAACTCGACTTAAGTTCAGTTTCAGACGGTTTAACAAAGTTTTGCCAATCGGTATTAGAATGTTTGTTATTATTTTTATTTCTCCAGTATAAACTGGCGTCCGTATCATTACCCCAATATTTTTCAATATATTTATCCCGCCCCGAAGCATTACGATAATATTTGTATTTCAATTTAGACAAAGTCCCTTTGTAGTAATCTTGATGATAATCTTCGGCTGGCCAAAAAGCTGATTTCTTTTCAATGTCAATGGCCAAAGGTTTATCATAAGGACCGTTGTCATTAACATCACTAATAAGATTTTCAATTATGTTTTTTTCCTCATCAGTTTCGTAGTAAAAAGCTGGTGAGTAATAATCACCTCGATCACCAAACGATCCGTCATCATCAGTAGGATCCATATGCTTCATGGCATAAATCAAAATCTCTTCGTAACTTACTACATTTGGATTGTAAGTAACTTCCACCACTTCCCTGTGTCCATCTTTGGAATAATTGTCGTAAGTTGGATTTTCTGAATCACCACCTGTATAACCAGAGACAACCGATATCACACCTGATAATTTTTCTAAGTCAGCTTCTACACACCAAAAACAACCACCGGCGACCAACATAGTTGCTTCATTAATAGAAATCTCATCGGAAACCGTCTTGACTTCTTTCATGACCGAATCATCACTGGCGACAGTTTGTACTTTTTTATTTGCTTCGGGATTATTTTGTCTGGTTGATTCCATATTTATTGTAGTCGTTGAATTAACTGATAATTCTGATCTGGATATTTCAACTGACGGTACTTCTGTCGTTGCTGGCTGAGCTACAGTCCCACCAAATCCAAATAAACCAATGATTGATAAAAACAATGCTTGAATAAAGTCCATATATTAAATTATACGCTGGTATATTTATAATATTTCATCAATTCACCAATACCGGCTTTCTCAATTGCTCGCAGCTCTCGTTTATGCATATGATAATCAGGCATTGTCATTGCTACTAAATCCCAAAAGGCTGGTGAATGATTTAGTTCAGACAAATGACATAACTCATGCACAATAATGTAATCCTGCAGGTGTGGTGGTAAAAATAAAAGTCGATAACTAAAATTTAGATTCTTAAGAGAAGTACAACTGCCCCAACAGGTTTTCTGGTTACGAATTGCTACACGGTTCCACTCTAAACCATAGAACTGATTCCACTGATTTAAGCGAGTTAAAACCAACTCACGAGCCAATTCTTTATGTTCTGTATAATGTTTAGTAACACTACTAGCTCGTTTTTTTCTTCTCTTATATCGTCGCCACATTATTAACAGGAATTATAACAAACGATCCAGCCTAAAGACTGGATCGTTTGTTATTTAATAAATTAATTTTACAAATAATCAAAATTTGTCCAATCCTCAACATCGTCTTCATCTTCGTCAATTTCTTTAGCAATATCCTTAATCATCGAACTTTCACTGCCAGCCTCAATATCAAAGCGCCGTGTTACACCACTTTCATACTCTACTTTTACTGTAGCCTCATCAGCATCTTCATCAACATCTACATTAATTTCTTCTACATCACCGTAATCAAACTCAATTAAATCTTCAACATCATCTTCATCCATATCAAGCTCATCAGCAATTTCTTCAATTATCTCATCTTCTTTATCTTCCTCTAAACCAAACTCATATTCAGAACCATCATCATATTCTACTTTTACTTCTGCTTCATCTTTACCAACAATATCTACTCTGATTTCATCTATGTCATCACTATCTCCTTTACGGCTACTTTTTCCACCAATAGCATCTTCAGCGTCTTTAGCCTTTGATTTAGCCTTTTTAGCTTTACTAATTGCTTGTTCGTAATCTTCATCGTCAAAGGCATCTTCAGCCTCTTCTAAATATTCTTCCGCTTCGTCAAGCATATCCTCTGCATCGTCAATGTCTTCATCATCATCTTTAGCTTCATCAATTGCCTCATCGGCATCATCGATAGCATCTTCAGCGTCTTCAATAGCCTCTTCAGCATCATCTTCATCACCGCCATTGCTTGGTTTTTCATTTCCTAAATCAAGTACTGCCAAAACATGTGCGACAGATTGACCAGTGCGTTTTGCAATATTCTTAGCTACTTCACCTTCATCGTCACCATCAACTATAATTCGACTAGTTTTTCCATTCTTGTATTCAACTCTTACCTCCGCTTCACCTCTATCAATTTCACCTTCAATCGAATAAAAAGGATTTGAATTATCAGAAAATGTCGGTCTTGTAACTGGTGACTGAACAGGAGTAATACTAGTTGAAGCACCTTGTACTTGCGGTACTTGTTTTAAAACTCCGTCAGGAAAAGCACCAGTTGGAAAAGCTTTTTTAAAAGTTTCTAAGATAGTTCTTGTGGCTGGACCAATTACTCCAACTGGATCTAAATTGAATCTAGTTTGAAGCTTTCGAATTGCCTCTTGGGTTTTAGGGCCAAAAAATCCTGACACAATTGCTTCTGGATAAATCTCCGGATCAGTTGCTAAAAGTTTTTGAATGTAAGATATATCATCATTTGTTACACCGTATTCTAAAGACTCAGAAAAACCACCAGCTGTAGTTTGTACCCCAAGTACTGCTGGAGTTGATACAGTTGTACCCACTTGTTTTGAGAGGACCGCAAACTCAGTTCGCAGTACTTGCATTTCAGCAATAATTTCATCCATTCTCTCTAACACAGCTGACATATCTGTATTAGCCTTTACCGGAGAAGCTAAAACCAAAACTAACCCTAAAATAAAGCTACTAATTCCTAAAGATAATAAACGCATATAAAAAATAATTACCGACAAATTGTCTGTATATTGTATCACCACCTAAGTTTTGCCGTTACTGAAACCTGAGTAAAACAAAAACCACACCATAAAGTGTGGTTTTTGTTTTACGAATTATGTCGTAATTAAGATACTTCAAAACGAGCTTCGTCAGCTTTTTCTTCAGCTTTTTCTGCTAAATACTTAGCCATAGCGTAGTTTTTATCATCATTAGCTTCATCAGCATCTTCATACAGCTCTTCAGCATCTGCCAATAACTCTTCAGCATCATCTGTATTTCCATCAGCATTATCGATAGCATCTTTGGCATCTTCAATCGCTTCTTCAGCTTCATCTAATGCATCTTTAGTATCATCGTCATTCACATCATCTGAATCCTCTAAGACTTCATCAATATCTTTTGCAATATCAAGAGACTCTTCTGCTTTATCCAAAGCTTCTTCATAATCGCCATCATCAAAAGCTTCTTCAGCTTGTTCTAAAAGTTCTTTAGCCTCATCAAGATCTTCATAGGCATCTTCAAGATCTTTATCTTCAGTTTCTTCAATCAAATCCTCTGCTTCGTTAATCTCATCTTCAGCGTCTTCAATAGCTTCTTCAGCATCACTCTTTGTTTCAGGATCGTAGTTTGACCCAAGCGCTTCATAACCATCATCTACTTTAGAGATAGCTTTTTTAGCGTTTTCTTTAGCACCTTCATAATCTTCATCTTCAAAGTCAGCCTCAGCTCTTTCAAGATAAGTTTCAGCTGAATTCAAGTCTGCTTCTGCTTCATCAATATCATCGTCACTTGCGTCAGATTCTTCAATGAAATCTTCCAGATCTTCAATAGCGGTTTTTGCTTCGGCTACTGCGTCTTCTGCCTCATCTTTAGCTTTTTCATCTTTGTCATCATCTCTGTCGTCTTTATTTTTTTCTTCACCATCACAAGAGCCAATCTTGTCACCATGTGACACATGGGCACGAGCGGCTGGTTTTGCCACCTGAATGGTCTTGCCGTTATGACAAACTCTTACCTTATGACCATGATAATCATCAAGATCGTCTTTATCACTACTAAACTTCCAGTCAAATTGATGTATCTCAAATTTCTTTAGTTGACCTGGCACATACCGACCGTTCTTCATCTCAAAGTATGCTTCTAGAGCTTCTCTTGTATCTTCATTAATTTCACCACTTTCCAAAATACCATGTCGCTTTTGAAATCTCTTCAAAGCTTGTTTGGTCAAATTACCGAAATAACCAGTAATCAAACCTTCCGGATAAATTTCATAATCAGTTGCCAAGAGCTGCTGAATCTCACGAATATCTTCATGAGTCATACCTTCAGACAATCCATCTTTGATAATTTCTCGTATTTCTCCTCGAGCATCAGATAGTTGTTTTTGCAGATCTGCAATCAGTTCCATGAGTTGCTGGATTTGTGCCAACATTTCCTCACGATCTGCGGCCGCTTGTGTAGAGCTCGGCACTGACAAAGCTATAGCAAAACACACAACACAGACTGAACTTAGTAGAATTTTCTTCATAATCAATAGTAAACAATTAAACTAACAAACCAACAGCGTCTTAACTGTTATCAATTTAATTATACCAACAAAACAAATCCAAGCCATGTTGGCTTGGATTTGTGTTAACAAATTTTAATTTATCTACTTAAGAATAGGTGGTCAGCTAAGGTAAGATAAATAGACAATCGTTGCCATCGGAATGAACCTTTAATATATCTTTAAGTGGTTTTTCAAATTGAATTTTGTCACTATTCAAAAGTGCTCTTACCACTGGAAGTGCTATATCCATATCAGTAGAAGTACCGGTACAATCACCAAACAGGGTGGAACCTACCGAAGTACCGATAGCATCTACAGAAACTGAAGGCTCAATACCAAAAACAAGTTCTGCAAAATCCCCCGGTTTAGCTTTAGTGTCTGTATCAGGAATCACCTGTTGTAAATAGGCAACAATGTCAGCGTATTCAATCTTGTAACCTTCGGTGTCATCACTTTCTTCTACAATCATAGTTCCTGGTTTTTTCTTATTTTCTTTACCTAATTCATAACCAAGAACAAATTCACTAGTTTTACTTGTGCCTTGTCTAGACCATAATTTCAACCATTCACCTTGGTCAGTTTTTATATCAATCGTTGACTTTCCGCTTCCAGCACTAAATAATGACCCAGCACTAGAAGGATAAATATCAATCTTATTAATAGTTGAACTACCTCGTCCAAAACCATTAATTAAAGACTTCTTATTAGTGGAAACTGAACCAACACCAGCTCCATAAACACCAGCAATTGAAGTGTCACTAGCATAAAATGACACACCACTTTCATTAGTGTATACCGCGGTTTTCGAATCACTCACATAAGTTGGCTTTCCATCATCTGCTCCCACATAAGTCGGTCCGTCTGACTTGGTGTTTATACTATATTCATCAGAACCAGAAAAATCTATACCTGAAAGCTGTTTAACTAAGCTAACTGCTTCAGATAATAATTTCATTTGGGCCTCATAAATACTATCAGGATACAATTCCTCTACTTTTGCTTTTAATTCATTTACTGATATATCAATAGCCATCAATTGTTCTTTAATTACCACCACATCAGCATCAGCGTTAGTTGTTGCCGGTATTAGTAAAAGGGTTATACAAAAAATGCTTATTATCTTTTTAAACATATACTTAATTCTACACTATTTAGTATTTTCAATTTGGTACATTATCCGCACCAATCGGATTATATTATAATCAATTTTTT
>JAGQLZ010000041.1 GCA_020428895.1 Candidatus Kaiserbacteria bacterium | reverse complement strand
AAAA
Organism: Candidatus Kaiserbacteria bacterium; assembly: GCA_020428895.1. Lineage (GTDB taxonomy): Bacteria > Patescibacteriota > Minisyncoccia > Phycocordibacterales > UBA918 > OLB19. The sequence goes on along the minus strand of JAGQLZ010000041.1, from coordinate 6,617 downwards.
ATTTATATGATTAATTAAATATTAAGCTGATAATTGATACTATATTTATGTGTTTTATATGCTAAGAATAACTAGTATTTATTAGCTATATCGTCATACATATGATTTAATTTTTTTAAGATAAATGGTAGCACTAATGAAGATTATGGCTGAAAGACTGACTATAGAAACTATACCTAAGATATTTGAATTTATTAAATTGTCGCCTAAGTAAGCAAAAGCAAAGGAAAACCAAGTGACTCCGATTAAGGTAGCTAAAGTGTACTCTAGTAAGCGAACACTGCTAATTAAACCTAACGCATAACTTCCGATATCAACTGGAACTGTTAACCTCAAGAGAACTATTAAGATAAATCTGGTTTTACCTGTATAGTTTTGGATAAATTTTTCTAAACCATCTAAATTTGAAATTCTTAATATGACAGGTCTAGCAATATATCTGGACACCAAGAAAGCTCCAACGGCTCCAATTGTCCAACCAAGGATACTTAATAGCGAAGTTACTAACGGACCAAACACCATACTACCCATCGGAATTAATGGCATAGCTGTTAGTGGTAAAAACACTACAGCGGCTGCTAAGCAGGTAACAAAAGTAAACCCGTCTAAAAGAGTCGGTTCTTTGACGAGATGATTGAAAAAATCTCGGGTTGGTTCAGAGATTGCAAATACTAGACAAACTCCCAAAAACGCTACAGCCGAGATAACGTTTGGGATACTTAATTTCATATAAACTTTTGTCCAATTGTACTAATTATAGAAATTATTACTGAACCTATTAAAGCTGGCAAAAAACCGTCTACACTAAACCCTTCAATAAATGAGGCGGCGAACCAAAACAATGAAGCATTGATTACCAAAATAAATAAACCTAAGGTTAAGATAGTTATTGGAAACGTAAGGATGATTAATACTGGTCGCACGATACCGTTTAAAATAGACAGTATCAAAGCTGATATAACAGCAGCATAACCCCCTTCTATATGTATTCCAGATACGTACTCGGCAATAACTAATAGAGCTAAGGCCACCAATAATACTCGAGCGATAAATTTCATAGTTACTGAATACTAACGTAGGTTGGTTTGCCAATCAAGAAAGGGCTTTGCCGAAGGCAGAGCCCTTTCTTGATATTTCCGCTATTCAAGCAACTTCCATTTACCGCTATTTATCATGGCTTCAGCTTTTTTATATTTTATTTCTTTGGTTTCCTTACCGTCAGTAATTTTAACGATTTCATTTCGACCAAAAACTTTTTCACTACTACGCGGAGTTTGTTTATTTGGACTTGAATTAGCTGATGAGCTACCTCCCTGTTCTTGAATCTTTGCTATTTCTTGTTTACGAATTTCTTCCTCTTTTACAACTGCCTCTTTCTGAAGTTGCGGGATTATTTCAGCAATACGATACAAAACCGCTTCTTGCATTTCTTTAAAAAGTCGATTGCCTTCTTTTCGATATTCAATCAAAGGATCTCGTTGACCATAAGCCCGTAAGTTCACACTGCTACGGGTATACTGCATTACCTCTAAGTGCTCCACCCAGACTACGTCATTCATCTGCAAAGCTAATTTCTTAAATATACGAAGGAATTCTTCTTCCCCCATCTCTGTTTGTTTAGCTTTAATAGCTTCAGAAGACTCAGGAACAGCCTCTAGGACCTCTTCTAAGACCTCTCTAGCCACATTTTCACCACCAGTTAGTAATTTGTGTCTACGATCATAGATAACCTGTCTCTGAGCGTTTAAGACGTTATCATAAGCTAGTACTTGTTTTCTAGAATCAAAGTGGAAACCCTCAATACGAGTCTGAGCTGACTCAAGTTGTTTAGACAACATTTTCATTTGAATTGGTTGATCCTCAGGTATTTTAAACGTACCCATCAAACTCTTGACTCGATCTCCACCAAAAACTCGCATCAAAGTATCTTCCATGGACACATAAAATTGAGTTACTCCGGGATCGCCTTGTCGTCCTGAACGACCTCGCAACTGATTGTCGATACGTCGAGCTTCATGGCGTTCGGTACCAAGTACAAACAAACCACCAAGAGATACTACTTCCTCTCTTTCTTGGTCGGTCGGATTCAATCCCCCAAGCTTAATATCTACTCCACGACCAGCCATGTTGGTGGCTAGTGTGACTGCTCCTTTACGACCAGCGCCAGCGATAATTTCTCCTTCATATTCATGATTTTTAGCATTAAGCATTTGGTGTTTAACGCCAGCACTAGTTAGGGCTGTCGATAATCTTTCATTGGTATCAATCGAAGCTGTACCAATTAAAATTGGTTGCCCAGTTGCGTTTACTTCTTTTACTTTGTTTACAATAGCTGTGAATTTACCTTTTTCATTTTGGTAAATAAGATCATCATGATCTATTCTACGGACTGGTTGATTGGTTGGTACCGGTACTACTTCCAGATTATAGACGGTATAAAATTCTTCTTGGGAAGTTAACGCCGTACCGGTCATACCAGAAAGTTTGCCGTACATACGGAAATAATTTTGGTAAGTAATAGAAGCATAAGTACGACTCTCTTGTTGAATACTTACTCCTTCTTTTGCTTCCATAGCTTGATGGAGTCCATCAGACCAGCGACGACCTGGTTGCAAACGACCAGTAAACTCGTCAACAATCACTACTTCATTGTCCCGAACAACGTACTCTTTGTCTTTATGAAATAAAGCTTTAGCTCGAACGGCTGTCTCTAGATGGTGAACATATTTAATTCCCTTGTCGGTATAAATATTTTCAATACCAAGAATTTTTTCAGCAGCTTCTATACCGGCATCATTAAGCGTGGCACTTTTTAGTTTTTCATCAACGTTGTAATGTTCCTCTTCTTTTAGTTGACGAGCTACTCCTGCAAACAAAGTGTATAAATTTTCTGATTCAGCGGCTGGGGCTGAAATAATCAAAGGAGTTCTGGCTTCGTCAATCAAGATTGAGTCTATTTCGTCAACAATAGCAAAAGCGTGACCACGTTGTCTTAAATTCTCTTCAGTAAATTCAATGTTGTCACGTAAGTAATCAAAACCAAATTCATTGTTTGTTCCGTAAGTAATGTCAGCTTCGTACGCTTCACGTCTAGTACATGGTCGGAGAAAATCATAGACTACTTTGTAAGAACCTTCTTCATCACGTTGTTCATCTGCTTCTTGATGATTAGGATCATACAAAAAAGATGACTGGTGATTTATCACTCCAACACTCAGTCCTAGGGCTGCGTAAATTTGACCCATCCATACCGCGTCACGACGTGAAAGATAATCGTTGACGGTCACAATGTGTACACCTTTACCCATTAAAGCATTTAGATAAGCTGGTAGAGTACCTACTAAAGTTTTACCTTCACCGGTACGCATTTCGGTAATCTTGCCACGGTGTAATAAAATTCCACCAACCATCTGTACATCATAGTGTCTTAAACCTAATGTACGCACTGAAGCTTCACGAACTAAAGCAAAAGCTTCCGGTAAAACTTTATCTAAATCATCAACTGTGTTTACTTTATCTTTTAACTTTAATGATCGGTTTTGTAAATCAGTCTCAGATAAATCTTTAAGTTCTGATTCGTAATTATTGATAGTTTCTACTAAAGGATTGGCGGATTGCAATTCTTTTTCGTAACTGGGTCCAAAAAATCTGTCTAGAAATGTCATAACAGGCCTAAGTATATACGCTTTTTTGATAAACACAAAAACAAAAACCGCCTTTGTGGAGGGCAGTTTTTGCTTTCAGCCTATATGACTATAATTAGTCATTACTTCTTCTTTCTTACAGCTGTTTTCTTAACTGTTCGTTTAACAGTTTTCTTTTTAGCTGGCGCTTTCTTGACCACTTTCTTCTTTGCTACTTTTTTAGTAGTGGTCTTTTTTGCTGCCGTCTTGCGTGCCGGTGCTTTTTTGGTTGTCTTCTTTGCTACTTTTTTAGTAGTTTTTTTGACAGCCTTTTTGGCCGGTTTACGCACGACTTTTTTCTTTGCTACGGGCATAAGTTATTGTGCGTTATTGAATAAAATTCGACCGCATGACCTTCCCACCCTTTGTAAAGAACAATCCATTGGAGAAATGTCTGCTTGTTTTAATTATTGCCCGTAATTGAAAGATGTACAATTACTATTCACTACTAATTTTGTGGATAAGATTAATCACACGGTAATTGAGTAACTTCCCACTCTAACTCTATTCCCAACTTTTCAAGAACCAAATCACTCACATACTTAGCAAACTTTTTTACATCACTAGCATTTCCATTTTGATTCACTACAACTAAAACGTGTTTTTCAAAAGTACCAACTGGACCGATTGTATACCCTCTTAAGTTTAAGACTTTATCTAAGAACCAACTTAAAGAAATTTTTACAGCATCTTCATCAACCGGATATACTGGTAAATCTGGGTACATTTTTATTAATTCGATGGCTTTAAATCTACTTATAATCGGATTCTTAAAAAAAGAGCCGGCGGTCCCCAGCTTGCTCCAATCTGGGAATTTATTAGAACGAATTTTAATAACTGCCTGCCTGATATCTCTCTGACTAGGATTGGTTTCTCCAAATAAAACTTGAAGGTCTTTGTAGTTAATTTTTGGATTGGCTTTTTTAGACAGACGATAACTTACTGCCGTGATAAATAAATTTTTTGCTTCGTCATTTTTAAATAATGAATCTCGATAAGAAAAATTACATTCTGTGTTAGAAAATTTTTTTATAGTTAAAGTTTTTAAATTAAAAGTATCAACCGATACTATCAAGTCTGAAACTTCTACTCCGTAAGCACCCACATTCTGAACTGGCGTAGCTCCAACTGTACCCGGAATATGTGAAAGATTTTCCATCCCCCAATATTCTTTCGCTACTGTATCAGCCACTAGGTCATCTAACATAACTCCTGAACTTACTGTAGCAATAATTTCACCAGCCACTTCTTCATAACTTATGCCAGATAGTTGATTTAGTATTACTAAACCTGACACTCCTTCATCAGCCACTAAAACATTTGAACCGCCACCAAGAATGGTGACGGTCAAATTTTTATCAAGTGCAAACTTTGCTGATTCCTTGAGTTCATCTAGATTGGTAACTACCGAAAAATATTCGGCTTCGCCACCAATTTTAAAAGTCGTATATTCACGCAAAGAAACGTGTGACTTTATTTCCATAATTAACCTTCAATACATCCAGCCTGTGGTGGAGTTACTCCAGTTTCAATATTACCAATCACACACTCTGCCTGAGCAGTAAAACCGGGAATTAATTCACTACCTTTTTCTAGCGCTTTAATAGCTTCTTCAGTTTTACCTAATTCATAATATAGGAAAGCTAAACTGGCCCAATTTTGAGCAACTTCAGGCTTATTTTCTGTACGAACTACATATAATTCAGCCAGATATTCCAAGTCCCCACTCGCATTAACTCCACCCAAACCAAATTGGTTTTCAGAAAATCGTGACTTATACTCATCACCAATCAATGCCTTACCAGCTTCTGGGTCACCGGTATAAAACAGTGAAGCCGCATAAACTTCTCGAGCTTCAATATTTCGTTCGTCTAATTCAAAAGCTTTTTTAAAGTAATCGCGGCCAGCTTCGAAGTTTTGTAGAGAGAATTCAATAGAACCTTGTTGAAGAATAATGTTCTGTTTGTTTGGTGACAGCTTTTGAGCAATATCAAACTGCTCTTTGGCTTTTTCAATTTGATTAACTGACCGATAGAATGAACCTAAAAACATGTGCAGTCGGGCATCACCCGGTTTTTCTTCAATCATACTAAGAGCTCTGTTCTCAGTTTTTCTAACGTAAAACTCTTTAGTTTCTCTAGTTATATTTGGGTTGCGGGAAATTGCAATGGCTTGTTGAGCTAACTGTTCGGTAATTTCTTGGTCAGCAAATGAGTTGCGGGAAAAGGCTTCTTCGAATTGTTCTAAACGGCTATCTGGATCACCAGCTCTAAAAGCGTCAATGATGTCTCCTGCGGCCATAATGCCTGGTACATGAACGTAATAAATTACAGCTCCTACACAAACTACAGTGACTGGGAATAAAAGTTGATTAACTAAACGCTTATCAATATTAATATTCATTAAAGCTGGAATATCAGTAGCCACTCGGCTATGAATGAACGCTAAGATTGATCCAAAGAACATGTAGCTAACGATATTATCGAACACCACTAAGTTATGAGTAAGATAACCAGCCAAAAGACCTAACAGCACACCACGTTCTAACACATCGAAGTTACTATCATCTTTTCTAAGTATTGGTCTGACTAAGAGATAGTAAATACAAGCGAAGAATATCGAGAAGTAAGCTAAGAAACCTAAGATTCCTCCAGCTATCAACCAATCAAAGAAAATGTTATGAACTCGATCGAACCACTGTTCCTGTCCGTAAAGACTAGGTTTGTAATTTTCGTTGAAAACATAATTGAAGTTACCTTGACCCCAACCTAAAATTGGTCGTTCTTTAACACCTTCGTAAGCCATGCCCCAGATTGTAAATCGAACCGTCAAGTCATCTACCGAGATATTAGCAATACGGCGAAGATTTTTGTTGTCCTGAACAAATTCACTATCACGGGCCACATATAAACTACCAGCGCCAATTATTAGAAC
>JAGQLZ010000040.1 GCA_020428895.1 Candidatus Kaiserbacteria bacterium | reverse complement strand
TTTGACCCCAGCTTTTCGAAAAGCTTTTATTTGTGGGGCAAGAGAGAGTTGAGCGTCAGTGATTGATATCGGTATGGTGCGTTCACCAATGTTGTATTTTGCATCAGGAGTTTTAAATTTACCAGGTGCAGTTATCACTGCTTCGCATAGTCCAAAAGACTACAACGGTATAAAGTTAGTCGCACCAAAAGCCGTACCGCTAACAGCCGAGACCGGTTTAACGGCAATAAGAAATAGAGTTACTAAAGGAGAGTTTAAAGATGCAAAAAAACGTGGAGGCTACACCAAGCAAAGTTTTAAACGACAGTTTCGCACTTATATATTAAAAGGCCTTAAGAAAGAAATTTTCAAAGGGATGACGGTAGCAACCGATATTGGTAATGGTATGTCTGGTGCATCTATGGCATCTATTGATGACGCATTACCAGCTAAGTTTCCAATGATTTTTAAGAAACCTGATGGGCGGTTTCCGAATCGAGACTCTGATCCATGTTTACGAAAAAATCAAAAATATCTAATCGAGTTGATAAAGAAAAAACAGGCTGACTTTGGTATCGGATTTGACGGTGATGGTGATCGAATCGCTTTTTTGGACGAGAAAGGTAACTACATAAACTGTGCCGCGATTGGGGCTTTGTTAGCAAAAAGACTAATTGAGAAAGAGTCAGGTGCGGGGATTGTGTATACCAATCTCACAAGCAAGATTTTAGTAGACACCGTTAAGGCTTCTAAAGGCAAAGCGGTTAGAGCCAGAGTTGGACACACCTTTCTTAAGGAGAGAATGCGAGCTACCAAAGCGGTTTTTGGTGCGGAGCATTCAGGGCATTTTTTCTGGCGAGATTTCTTTAATACTGATTCGACAATTTTGACTTTACTAGCAGTAATGGAAGCTTACGCAGAAGCCAGAGAAGCAGGTAAGACATTTTCAGAGATGATGAAGCCGTATACAGTTTACTCACAAACAGAAGATGTGGTAGTTGAGGTGAGTGATAAAAAGCTGGCTATGGAACTACTGATTAAAGAAGTTAAGAAAATGAAACCGAAAAAGATAACCCTATTTGATGGTTGTTTTGTAGAGTTCGATGAAGTTTGGGGAGCGATAAAACCAAGTGTTACTGAAGACGCTATTAAACTTATGTTTGAATCAAAATCTAAAGCAAAAGCCACTTCCGTACAGAAGCAGCTTTTGACTAAACTTAAGGCAATTGCCAAAAAACTTAACTAATCATTTTCTACAGCAAAAGGAGCACCAGCTCTTACTCCACTGAAGCCGGTTGGTTTCAAAACCAACAATCCTTTTAGAGTGCGAGTTGGAGCGTTTTCAGCGATCCACTTAACGGCTTCATCAAATATTTCGCCGTCCTCATGATATTCAACCTCAGCGTCAACGTGAACACCTTCTAAACCAGTCCAAGCTACGAAAGAAACTTTAGGATTGGTCTTAATATTTTCAGTAGTGATACCCATGAAGTAATTAAAGAGCCAAATTTCTTCATCCATAACCCGAACGGTTGAAATGGGAATTGCGTGAGGGGTCGACGAGTTACCAACAGTCGCCAAAGTTTTGGCGGCAGCATTATTAATACTGTTAGTAACCATTTTAGGAATTTTCATACGTAAATAAATTAATTGCTGCTAAATAAGCATTTGTCATTATAGCATTGTGAATTTTTTCACCAAATAAATCAGATTTTTGTTTAGATTTACTAGTCTATAAAAGAAAAAGCCACCCGTCGCAGAAGCGAGCGGGTGGCAAAAGAGTAGGAGATAGAAAGGTTTTTATTTCAGAAAGCCGAGTAACTGCTCAGCTTTCCATAGTTCGTATTCTCGGAGAGGTTTATCGACATCTGGGTGCATTAGTTCAAGTTTGACACCAAAATTTTCGACAGTTGATTCGCAGTAGGCAAACCCAGCTTCTTCAATAGCGGTTATAATGTTGCCAAGACCCCACTCAAAGTTTGCTATTATTGCCCGCTTCACATGATTTTGTGACTTACTATTTACAAACAACACAAAGTAATTGAATAATTTGTTACGGAGGATTTGTTCGTCATTAGTGCCAAAGTGTTCAGCAGGATTATCGAGGACAGCGATAGTCTCCGTCGACCAAGGTACGATACCTTCGAGGTATTCTCGTGTACGAAAAACACACGCCTCACCTAACTTGTATAGTAAATTATCGTAACCACAGGCATCAAGATAGGCTGCTAACACCTCAACTCCAGTGTTGCCGAAATATGATTCAGTTGAAAGCATACTCTCTCGAACCACGTCATCGGGTGTAATATCGGTTTGTTCGGGGATATCAATCCATCGAATCCGTTTTATTCCTCCCACCCAGTCACTGTAAAGTGAATCAAATTCCATCTTCATACCAATAAGACATTCAATTTCTTCTTCATTGAGAATATCTTTAGGTTGATGGCGTCGATCAGCCGCAGCAATTACAGCTTCCATTCGTTGTTTATGTTCAGTAATTTTTGTCGGAGTCGGCGTACCATCTTCTATTATTTTAATGATACGTTGTATTGCTTCAGGACGATGAACGTGAGTCATTTATAATCTCCTTGGAGGTTCTGTTTCTGTTGGAATGATTACATAAATACTTTATTATTTCAATCTAAAATCAATCTTACTTAGCAGTTTGAGAAAAATCTATACGTATAACTCACTACATGAACCGATAGCTACAAATCTGACCACATCATCTTCGATAACAAAATATATTGCGCGAGTGTCACCTGTGACATTGATACTAAAATGTCCCTTCCATTTTCCAGACAGGCTGTGATTTCGGAGAGAAGGGTTCTGTATAGAGATGTTGACCTAGAAAATAGTGACCGGAGGGAACATATTTTCGGAAATACTCTAGTGGTGCGAACTGTGTTTGAAGAAAAAACGATACAACAATTGTTATACCCGTGTTCTTTGAAGGAGTTCAAGTTTAGTCCACAAGATTTCTATACGTGATACGATTTTAGTATGAGTACAGATTACGAACAGTTTTATAAAGAAAACCCGCACGGACTCGGGGAACCTTTTAGGAAGTTTGCTGATTTTTTTGAGAACTACAAAAAGACAAATGCCCGAGTTTTAGACTTGGGGTGTGGGCAGGGTAGGGATGCTCTATTTATCGCTAGGAAGGGACATTCAGTACTTGGGGTTGATATTGCGGAAACAGGAATCAAGCAAATGCTCAGCGATGCGAAGAAAGAAAGTTTGAATATAAAAGGTGTCGTAAAAAATATAAAAGAATATATGCCTGATGAATACTTTGACGTGGTGGTGATAGATCGAACTCTTCATATGCTGCCAGAGGAGTCAGACAGGATTGGTGTTCTTGAAAACCTTGTAGATTTTGTGAAAAAAGATGGATACGTACTGATTGCTGACGAGAAAAGCAACTTGCCTGCAATAAGAGAGTTTTTCGTTAAAGCTGGGTGGACTGTCTCGTTGTCACACAAAGGTTTCCTTTTTGTTAATAAGTAGTTCGAGCCTCCCGCTAGGGTGAGACAATCTGGGAGATTGTCGCAAGACCTTGCCAGATATTTTGAAAAAATATCGACAAGGTGTATAGCATCTGTAAGATGTTTAGAAAACCCTTACAAGACTTACTTCAAAATGCTGGGCGACGTCGTGGAGGATTTTCGAACTGTGTTTGAGAAATTGCAGGATGAAACTATTTTTATTCCAACAATTACTTAATTTTTCTTAAAGTAAATCGCCTACCCCGAAGGAAAGGCGAATTTGCAAATCATCTCATTTTGTTCGTAAGCTAACCTAGGAAAGCTTTTATCCTGAGACGGTTGATTTGGTAGAGCATTTCGAGTTCTGTCAGCACGGTATCACTCGGGTCACATTTACCAATCGTATAGCAAATCTCTTCGTGACCTATCATTTTCAGGTCCGAGCAAAAACTAGGGTCTTGTTGAAACACTTCGTCATACATCCTGGTTATGAGCTGATGGTAAGAGCGGCTCAGCCGCCCGTACGGTTTGGTGTCCCAGTAGAGTATTTGTCTAATCTTCCACTCGTTCTTATTTTTACCCCATTCTTTAGCCTCACCACCATTGAGGCCACAGACCATTTGCTGTTCGGATAAGCTGGATGCTTTGAGAGCTTGCAGAAACCCTTCAATTCCAGCACATTCGAAACCGTCAATAAAAAAAGTACGATTGGTAAAATTGCTCAAACGAACAGCGTGTTCAAAAAAGTAAGAACTCGCACGAGTAAATACTTGTTTTGATACAGAAAAGAAACACAAAACTTTCATTTGTGGCTTGTTTCTTGATGTCTAAGGTTGGTGCATCGTCTCAAACCCATTTTTTCACTGGGGATTTGTCTGAACGATGCACCAGCCAATTCCTCAATGAGAGTATGGGTTTATTTAGTTGGAAACGAGAGAAGAACATCAGTTTTAAGTGACTCTGATCTAACAAAAGCCCTTTCTAAACAAGACGAAGTGATTGGGTGTTCTTGCGAAAGCAGGGGAAAGAAAACACCCCACACCGTTCGGAGAGGGATGTCTCCTTGGCGTGGGGTGGTGATTGTCAGTAGCGAGAGTCGTCGGACATCTGGAAGTCCTCGAAGGAAACCCAGTCGACCGGCGTTCCGCCGTCGAACGTGAGACCCTGAACCTCGAGGCGAAGGAAGTTGCTCTGCACGTCCTCGATGGTTCCGGTGACGACCTGCATCTTCTTCAGTCCAACGTTGAGGGTGTTGTCGTGGACACGGAAGACAATGGTCTTCGTAGTCCAGTCGAAGGAAGAGACACTGACGGTGAGCCATCCATCCTTGGGCTGGTAGTAGACCCAGTCATCGTCGACGGTAATCGGATGGAGCATGAAGCGGCTGTCCGGGTTGAGGATGGCGAGCATGTCGCCGCCTTCTTCTCCGGTGAATGGCACCATGTTCCAGGTTTCGCCATCGGTGAGTGTGCGGGGGAGGTCGATTTCAGTAGCGAGCATTTTGGTATCCTTTCGTTTATGGGTTTCGAAGTCTGCTTAAATAATACACTAAAAAATGTATTTGTCAATACTTTGGGCGTTTACCGGGAATCGGTCAGGAGTCGATTATTTTTACATTCACTTCGTTCATTAAAAATATATCGCTCACAACCCTGACTCGCTCGTAAACATCGCTCCGTCTTTCGATTCCCGACACGAGCAAAGCAGTTTGCTCGCTGTA
>JAGQLZ010000039.1:4558-4782 GCA_020428895.1 Candidatus Kaiserbacteria bacterium | reverse complement strand
AAAGATTTAGATAATTTTATTTTTGCACTTATACCATTGCTGTTTTTGTATAAATACCGTATAGTATCGCCGTCTAGCCCATTGGGGCTAATTTCTATTGTTGCGATTATTTCGCACACTAGGGAGGTAATCATTAGTAGAATTATATTCATTTTATACATATATAAGTATGGCAAGACAATTTCCAATCAACCGCATGCGAAACTTCGGTATCGTTGCCCACG